>CAKRWX010000049.1 GCA_934418055.1 uncultured Lachnospiraceae bacterium | reverse complement strand
AAACGCGGTATAATCTATGTATGGCGTATCAAGGCTCATTCCAGGAATGGAAAGGAGCTTACCATCATGTCAGAGAAAAGACGCGATAGCAAAGGTCGAATTTTAAATGACACATAAATGTATTATGAAAGAATATTATGTGATGAAATGAGGTTTTCAACATGGAAAAAGACCCCTTTAAAGAATATTTAAAAGAGTCCGAACCCGACAAAGCCTATAAAGGCTACGCCTGGAGTACGGCCATTGGACTACAAGCTGTAGATGGACTGAAACCATCGAAATACTTAATCGATACTGCTATTCAGAATATTGAAGGAAAAATCACGATAAAGGAAGCCAGGCATCTGATTGACAGTTATTATGAAGAAAAAACTGTGCAATTATCGGATGATGAGCGCACAGAAGAAGCGGATAAGGTGGCTTCGCGTATTGCGGAAATTCTTTCTGAAACAGCGTTTTCTTTTTCTCCGAATGAATATATTTCCATTCATCGGAAGCTTTTTCAAGGGATTTATAGTCACGCTGGAAAGATTCGGGATTACAATATTACGAAGAAAGAGTGGGTGCTTGACGGAGCATCTGTTGTATATGGCAGTGCATCGGAATTGAGAGCCACTTTGGAATATGATTTTTCGCAAGAGAAAAATTTTAGCTACAGAGGATTGTCCATGGATGAGATTATTCGTCACCTTGCGGTTTTCGTTTCAAGGCTTTGGCAGATTCATATTTTCGGAGAGGGAAATACGAGAACAACGGCAGTGTTTTTCATCAAATACTTGAGGACACTTGGCTTTTCTGTGACCAATGATATTTTTGCGGAAAATGCATGGTATTTTAGGAATGCTCTTGTGCGTGCAAATTATACCAACCTGCCAAAAGGTGTTCATGAAACAACAGAATATCTGGAAGCGTTCCTTAGAAATTTGCTTTTAGATGAGAAAAATGAACTTCATAATCGGAATTTACACATAAGTAGACAAGGAAATGCAGAAAAAAGTTGAATGAAAACGTGGAGTATATAAATGAAATCCGTCTCAATCTACGCCCTAACAAGAAAACAAAATCTATCTAACCTTTCCTGCCTGGAACACCACCTATCCGGTAGAGAAAAGCCCTTAAAGGTGCGGGCGTGGGAAATAAACAGTATGCGGGCGCTGGTGGATCAGCTGGAGAAGTATATGCCGGAGGTATATCGGCTTCGGCTTTTCTATTCATTCCAGATTTTACGGCTTGGGAAAGAATTTGATCTGCTTCAGGTGAAGAAAAACCAGATCGTTAATATTGAACTGAAAAGCGGGGCGGTTTCGGAGGACGCCATACGAAGGCAGCTGATCCAGAACCGGTATTATCTGTCGATCCTTGGAAGACCGGTTCGGTCTTATACTTATATAAGCAGTCAGAACCGCCTGGTCCGTCTGACGAATCATGATCATATTGTGGAAGCGGAGTGGGAGCTGCTGTGTACGGAATTGCAGGAAAAGAGTGCAGATTTTTCAGGGAATCTGGAAGATCTGTTTCAGGCGGAATGGTATCTGATTTCTCCGCTGACGCAGCCGGAGCGATTTTTGAAAAAAGAATATTTCCTGACGGCGCAGCAGAAAGATATTGAGCGTCAGATTTTAAAGAGTATCCGGATAAAACGAGGCGGCTATTATCATTTCAGCGGACTTCCGGGAACTGGAAAGACACTGCTTCTTTATGACATCGCCATGAAGCTTTCCAGCAGGCAGATGGTTTGCATGATCCATTGCGGGGCATCAGGGCAGGAATGGAAGAAGCTTCATGAGCGTTTGAAACGGATCGTTTGGATGGCTGACTCGCAGATTACGGAAGAAACGTCATTGGATGAATATGGGGCGATTCTGGTTGATGAAGCCCATTTATTGGAGAAAAGGACGCTGGAAAATATAGCAGCGGCAGCAGGGAAACGACCGGTTATTTTTACCAGTGACTGTGAGGATCAGATATCGCCAGAGGAAGTGGATCATAGCGTAAAACAGGAAATTGCAAAGCTTTCTGGAATTCAGTTATTCCGTCTGACCAATCGAATCCGGACCAATGAGGAACTTTCCTCGTTTATTCAGAACATGATGCACATTCCGGATCACAAAGGCAGCAGACATTTTCCTCATGTGACAGTTCTGTATGCCAATGATGACCAGGAAGCCCGAAATCTGATTCAAGATGCGAAAGAGCAGGGATATGAGCATTTATTGGAACGGGAAGTGGCTGAAAAGGCGTATGATGGCGTGGTGGTGTTATTGGATGAGTAGTATTATTATGACGAAAATCGGTATCTGCGTTCGAAGAACCGGACGGTGCGGAACTTATTTCATCAGTTAAACAGTACAAAAGAGAAACTGACGCTGATTGTGAAAAATAATGAGCAGGTTTATGCAATGTTGTTGGGATTGCTGTAAGGATCATACTTGACTTTTTTCTTATTGAGTTCCAAAATAGAAAGGAAGATGTTTTTCACAAAATATCAAAGGAAAAGAAATCAGGAGCAAATGATGAGTAAACGAAGAATTTCCCTGATTCTGGGACTTGGCGTGATATTGGCCATGGGAACAACCGCCTGTGGCAAACATCTGCCAGCAGAGTCGGAATCGGAGGCAATTAATATTCAGGTAGTGACCAGAGAAGCAGCTGCAGAGACCATGGCAGAGGAGACGTCTGCTGCCGAGACAACGGAAGAAGGAACTTCTGCTGTGGAGGAAGAGACAACCATGGAAGTGGTGGTTGCGGAGATTGATGACGCGGAAGATCCACAGGCAGATGTGGCTGGTGGCGGAGTGGTAAATGCAGCAGAAGTAGTACAGGAAGTACAGCGTGAGGAAAGCCAGATCCAGGAGACAGGAGCTGCTGCAAATACCAATTCTGGTTCCCAGAGCGCACAGCTGCAGACCAGCAATGGCATTGACGTGGCAAAGTATCAGGGAAAGATCGACTGGCAGAAGGTGAAAGCCTCTGGAATTGATTTTGCCATGATCCGTGTGGGATACCGGACCCAGAAGACAGGAGAGATTTTCGAAGATCCTTATGCCAGATACAATCTCCAGGAGGCTCAGAAAGCCGGAATTAAGCTGGGGGCTTATTTCTTCTCTACGGCGATTACGGAAGAAGAGGCCAAACAGGAGGCTGTGTGGGTATCCCAGATTCTGGCAAAATACCCGATCACGTATCCAGTTGCTTACAACTGCGAAGGTTTTAAAGATTCGGAAAACCGTCAGTACGGACTTTCTAAGGAAGAGCGGACGGCTCTGGCGGTGACATTTCTGGATTATATCAAGGAGCAGGGATATGACCCAATGTTTTACGCGGCAAAAAATGAACTGACAGGAAGTACAGACTGGGATACCGCCCAGTTGTCTGGAAAATACCCGATCTGGGTCTCCCAGTATCCGGATGTGCCGTATCCTCAGACTGCCTGATCAGATTATAGTGGTTCCCATACCATGTGGCAGTATACCAGCCGGGGAACGGTAGATGGAATCGCCAAATCCGTTGATATGAATGTGGCTTATTTCCGGCTGGATCAGGAAAACCAGGCGAAGGACAGTGAAGCCCCGGAGCAGATCGCAGGCGGTCCAGAACTGGGAATCACCTTCCAGGAGGTGCAGGAGACGGTAACAGCCAAGATCGCCACCAATCTTCGGACAGAGCCTGGAGTAAAGGATGATTCGACGATTGTTGCCCAATTGAAACATGGAGATACCGCTACAAGAACGGGAATCGGCGATAATGGCTGGTCCAGAGTGATCTATCAGGGACAGACACTATATGCCCTGACCAGTTACCTGACAACCGATTTAAATGCTCCGGCACAGACGGAAAGCAGTCAGAAAGAAACAACAGCAGAAACCAAGGCACCAGAGGAGCAGACGATGGAGACCATTGGCCCAGACAATGCAGCTTCCAATGAAGAAACCAAAGAATGGGATTTCTCAAAAGTTGTATTTACGGAGTGCCAGGAAGAAGTAACGGCCAAAATCGAGACCAATTTAAGAACAGAGCCAAGTACCAGAAGTGATGATACAGTCGTGGCGAAGCTGATCCATGGGGAGAAGGCGGTGCGGACCGGTCTTGGAAGCAACGGATGGTCCAGAGTAGAGTATAACGGACAGACGTTGTATGCAGTCACCAGTTATCTGATGACACCAGAGGAGTAAATTGCACAAAATTGAGGGAAAAGTTTTTGACATACAAAAAATATGGTTGTATTTCCCTAAAAAGTATGTTAAACTCTATGTGTTTGACTATAGGAGGTGTGAATAAGTATGCTGAAGATCATTTTAACCATCGTGTTTGTTCTTATATGTATTGCTCTTACTGTGATCGTATTACTTCAGGAAGGTAAGTCCCAGGGACTTGGAGCCATCGGCGGTATGGCAGACAGCTATTGGGGCAAGAACAAAGGCCGTTCCATGGAAGGTACGCTTGAGAAGTTTACAAAGTTCGCTGCCCTTGCAGTTCTTTTACTGGCGCTGGTGCTGAACATCATTTGGTAAGATAAGACAGACACTCTTGGCAACAAGGGTGTCTTTTGTGTAATAGGAGATTTTCATATAACAATAATTTCGTTGGATTCACAGGAGGGAATTGTGACAGAAGAATTATTAAAACAGAGAAAAGAAATGCTGGTACAACTGGTTCATGATAAGACCTATGTGCCGATGAAATTAAAAGAACTTGCTATGCTGCTTTCTGTGCCGAAGGAGCAGCGGGATGAATTAAAGGAAGTTCTGGATATTCTGATCGCAGAAGGAAAAATCGGGATTTCCAAGAAAGGAAAATACGGCAAGGCCGAGGAGTTTGCCCTGGTGGGAACGTTCAGCGGCCATGCAAAGGGCTTCGGTTTTGTGACCATTGAAGGACGGGAGCAGGACGTGTTTATTCCGGCGGATAAGACCAAAGGAGCCATGGATGGGGATAAAGTCCAGATCGTCATCGAGGGCGAATCCAGAGGGAAACGTGCGGAAGGCGCGGTCTTACGGATTCTGGAGCACGCCAACAAGACTGTGATTGGCTTTTACCAGAAGAATAAAAACTTCGGTTTTGTGCTTCCAGACAACCAGAAACTGGGACAGGACATTTTTATTCCTCAGGGAAAAGATATGGGTGCTGTCACTGGACACAAGGTAATCGTTCGGATTACAGATTTCGGTGATGACAAGAAGAAGCCGGAGGGCGTGATCACAGAGATTTTAGGCCATGTCAATGATCCGGGCGTGGATATTTTATCCATCATCAAGGCTTACGGGCTTCCAGAGGGCTTTCCAGACGAGGTGATGGCCCAGGTAGCCGGTATTCCGGATGAGGTGGAAGAAGAGGAGAAAAAGAACCGTCTGGATTTGCGTCATCTGCAGACCGTTACCATTGACGGAGAGGACGCCAAGGATCTGGACGACGCTATTTCCATTTCCAAGGAAAATGACGACCACTATACACTGGGCGTTCATATCGCGGATGTGAGTCATTACGTGACAGAAAACAGCCCATTAGATAAAGAAGCCTTAAAACGGGGAACCAGCGTGTATCTGGTGGACCGGGTAATCCCGATGCTTCCCCATAAGCTTTCCAACGGCATCTGTTCCTTAAATGCGGGAACTGACCGTCTGGCACTCAGCTGTCTTATGGAGATCGACGGCAAGGGCAATGTGATCGGCCACCGGATCGCGGAGACTCTGATCCAGGTGGACCGCCGCATGACATACACTGCGGTTAATGCCATTGTCACTGACCGGGATCCGGATGTGATGGAAGAATATAAGGATTTTGTGCCGATGTTTGATCTGATGAAAGAACTGGCAGATATCCTCAGAGAGCGGAGAAAGAAACGTGGTTCCATCGATTTTGATTTCCCGGAGAGCAAGATCATCCTGGATGAGAAGGGAAGACCGGTAGACATTAAGCCTTATGAGCGGAATGCGGCCACCAAGATCATCGAGGACTTTATGCTGATGGCCAACGAGACCATCGCCGAGGACTATTTCTGGCAGGAACTTCCATTTTTATACCGTACCCACGATTACCCGGATCCGGAAAAAATGAAGCGGCTTGGAACCTTTATCAATAACTTTGGCTACACGATCCGCACCCAGAATGGCGAAGTACATCCAAAGGAGCTGCAGAAGCTGCTTGACAAGATTGAGGGAACCCCTGAGGAAGCGCTGATCAGCCGGTTAACCCTGCGTTCCATGAAGCAGGCCAAATATACTACCGTCTGCACCGGACATTTTGGTCTGGCAGCCAATTATTATACCCACTTTACGTCTCCGATCCGCCGTTATCCGGATCTGCAGATCCACAGGATCATTAAGGAGAATTTAAGAAGGGGGTTGTCTGACAGGCGTTTTGCCCACTATGACAGCATTCTGCCGGAGGTGGCAGTCCAGTGTTCTTCTATGGAGCGGAGAGCCGATGAGGCAGAGCGGGAGACCGATAAATTAAAGAAATGTGAATATATGTCCAAGCGGATCGGCGAAGAGTATGACGGCGTGATCTCCGGTGTGACCAACTGGGGACTTTACGTGGAACTGCCGAACACCGTAGAAGGACTGATCCGGGTCAATGATCTGACCGGAGATTATTTTGTGTTTGATGAGGAACGCATGGAGCTGGTGGGAGAGATGACCAGAAAGAGTTATAAGCTGGGCCAGAAGATCCGGGTTCAGGTGGCAGATACTGACAAGCTGACCAGAACCATTGATTTTATCCCGGCAAAATGGCAGGAAGAGGATGAGTAAGTATGGGAAAAGAGAGTTTTAAACTGATCGCTAATAATAAAAAGGCGTATCATGACTTTTTTATTGATGATAAATACGAGACAGGCATCGAGTTATTTGGAACTGAGGTCAAGTCTATCCGCATGGGCAAATGCAGCATCAAAGAGTCCTTTGTCCGCATTGAGAAGGGTGAAGTGTATATTTATGGAATGCATATCAACCCATATGAGAAAGGCAATATTTTCAATAAAGACCCGTTAAGAGTCCGCAAACTGCTGCTTCACAAGACAGAGATCAACAAGCTGGCAGCGAAGATCGCGGAAAAAGGCTATACTCTGGTTCCTCTCCAGGTGTATTTCAAAGGAAGCCTGGTAAAGGTGGAGATCGGCCTGGCAAGAGGTAAGAAACTGTACGATAAACGGGATGACATTGCCAAGAAAGACCAGCGCCGGGAAGTGGAGCGGGAATTTAAGCAGACATTCCGTTGAGTGGAGGATATGGATCGATGAAACGATGGTTTCGGCTGATCGGCGCTGCATGTTTTATGGTGGCGGTCAGCCTGTTATTATGGGTCTGCGGATATGACGGAAGACTGCAATTTAATAAGGGTCTGGTATCCTTGTGCTGCTTTGGTGTGACATATCGATTGCTGCCAGAAACATTCCGGCACTGGAAACAGGATAGAAGGAGGTTTTTCTATTCTTATGGGATCTCTGCATTTCTGGTGCTGACAGAGGTGACGGGGCTCTGGCTGTGGAGAAAGGAAAATACCGATCTGGCGTTGAACGGGGCTCTGGCTGTCATAGTCCTGTTTTTTTGCGTATGGATACTGGCGGCGCTTCTGGAGCCGTTTTTTTACTGGCTGTCAGGCTGGAATTTCTTGGAAAAGGGAATGAGTGTGTCTCTTCCGAAGATATTTTTCTTTTCCTGGATGGTATTTACGGTGGCTTATGTGCCTTGTCTGCTGGCATTTTATCCGGGACTTTACACCTATGATATGAGCTGGCAGTGGCAGCAGTTTCTGGGATATGGGTATACCACCCATCATCCGCTGATCCACACGGTTTTTGCGTCCTGGCTTATTGAACTGGGCAATCAGATTTTTGGAGATTATCAGAAGGGATTATTTTTGCATTCCGTTGTCCAGACGCTGATCATGACAGGCAGTATGGCATTTGCCATGACATTTTTGGTAAAATGGAAGGTACCGAAAAATATCTGGATCGGGATTGGCTGTTTCTTTGTTTTTTTCCCATTCTTTCCGGTTCTGGGGATCAGTACCACGAAGGATACGGTATTTGGATGCCTGTTTTTAATGACATTTGTCTGTATCTGTGATATGGAGATCCAGAAGCGGCTTTATAAAGGCTGGAAAATGGCGGCCTTTCTGATTCTGGCAATTCTTGCCTGTCTGTTCCGCAACAACATGGTCTATGGACTGGCTTTGATGGAAATAGGACTTTTCATGGTCGTGGTATGGCGGATATACAGAAAAAAAGTCATAAAACCACTGGCTGGCGTTTGTACTGTGATTGCAGTGGTGATCGTCGGAAGCCATCTTGGTTTTGCCGGTCTTGAAAATACACTTCATGCGCTTAAGGGAAGCAAGGCTGAGATGCTGAGTCTTCCCATGCAGCAGATGGCCAGAGCTTATGTGCGCCATACAGATGAGCTGGATGAGGAAGACCAGGCGGAGATGGAACGGTTTTTTGAAAAAGACTGGCTGATACAATACAAATATTATTTGTCAGATCCGGTAAAAAAAGGTATGAACATGGAACTAGTAGGGGATGAACCCGTAGAGTTTTTAAAACTGTGGGCGCTGCTTGGAAAGCAGTTCCCATCAGAATACATAGAAGCCCCTCTTTATAATACTTTCGGACTCTGGTATCTGGGCGGCGATTCCAGCTGCTATATGGAATATAAGATGACCATTTCCTTTGACGAGAAGCATCATGTGGAATTGCAGAGCAAGCTTCCGGCTGCCCGGTCATATTATTCCTGGTTCCAGGATCAGAACCTGCACCGGTATCTGCCAGGTGTCAGCATGATTTTTTATACATCCTCTTATCTGTGGCTGATCCTGTTGTGTGGCTGGTATCTGCTGGTGCAGAAGCGGTATACGCATCTGTTTGGCACTGTATTTTTACTGGTTTATGGGGCAACGCTGGTATTTGGCCCCTGCATTCTGCCTCGCTATTGTCTGGGGCTGATGGTAAGCGCACCAGTTCTGGCGGCGGTGACATTTATGAAACAAAAAGAAATGTGAGAAATAAACATATGATTTTAATAGAAAAAAATGAGAACAAATGGACAACTGATGTAAAAATACTTGAAAATGTGATCCTTTTTCTATTTCCATGTATTTCTTATGTGTTATTTGAACTGGTCACGGGAAATTTAAGAGATATCATCGTCTGGTATCATCTGGTCAACATTGGCTGGTACTATGCGGTGTATCTGCTGATCTTTGCCATCAGTGGAAGAACCCATGTGACGATCCCGATCGCATCGGTGCTTTTTTATGCACTTTCCCTGGCTGAGACCTTTGTAGTGTCTTTCCGTAACCGTCCCATTATGATCTGGGATTTTCTGGCGGCGCGGACGGCAGCAACCGTGGCTGGGAATTATGACTTTTATGCCACAAAAAAGATGATTGCAGCCGGGATCACGGTGATTGCTATGATCATATTGGCAGTTTTGTGGCCGCGGACGGTGAAAAAGGGCTGGAAAAATCGTCTCATTGCCTCCGCCTGCGCGCTGATCTTTCCAATTGGCTATGCGGTGTTTTTCTTTGGTTACCTGATATCCGCGTGGAATATGGGGATTGATGTGTGGAATCCGGTGCTTTCTTATGAGGCAATGGGATATGTAGCGGCAACTGCTATTTCCTGCAAATACGCAGTGGTGGAAAAACCAGATGGTTATTCCCTGTCTGCCATTGAACAGCTGGGCAATGATTATGGCGTTCCGTTGGCTTCCGAGACGGATACTCCCATCATTCCGGTGAATCTGATTTGCATCATGAATGAAAGCCTGGCGGATCTTCATGTGGCTGGCGATTTTGAGACCAATCAGGATTATTTCCCGTTCTTTCACAGTCTGACGGAAAATGCATTAAAAGGAAATTTATGTGTCCCGGTGTTTGGATCAGGAACCAGCAGTACGGAGTTTGAATTTATCACGGGCGCTTCTATGACCATGTTCCCAGAGGGAAGCAATCCCTATCAGTTCAATGTCCATTCAGGAGCTCCAAGTCTGGTCAGCACTGTGAAGGACCAGGGGTACCGGGCAGTTGCCATTCACCCCAATGCTCCTCAGAACTGGAACCGGGAAGAGTGTTATGAGAATTTTGGCTTCGATGAGTTTTTAAGCCTGGATGATTTTGAGGTGAAAGATGGTCTGCGTGATTTTGTCAGCGACCATGATGATTATCAGAAGCTGATCCAGCTGGTGGAGAAAAAAGAAAGTCCTGATGAGAAGCTGTTTCTGTTTAACGTAACTATGCAGAACCATGGCGGCTATGTGCTGCATTTTGATAATTTTCAGCAGGAGATCGGCCTGGTAGGAGATATGGAAGCCACCTACACCATGGCAGACCAGTATTTTTCCCTGATGAAAAAGTCCGACGAGGCACTGGAATATCTGATCAGCTATTTCCGGCAGTGTGAGGAACCGACCATGATCGTCCTGTTTGGTGATCATCAGCCCAGTGTAGAGGACGAATTCTACGACCAGATCGCCGGAAAACCAAGCTCTGAGACCACCACCCAGGAGAGCATCAAGTGGTATAAGACCCCATATCTGATCTGGACCAACTATGAGATGCCAGATGCGGATCAGGAGGAGGGAGAATTCAGCGCGTTCTATCTGTCTTCTATTGCGTTAAAGAGGGCTGGACTGAAACTGACTGCCTTTAACCGTTATCTTCTGGAAATGAAGGACGAACTTCCAGTAGTTCACAAAACTGGATGTTACGATGCCGATGGAAACTACTATAAATGGGCAGAAATCCGTGACCCGGAAGATCCTTTTTATGAGGAGATCCAGGATTATAATGAACTTGTGTATAATCACAGCTATGACCGGCATAAGGTGAAAAATATGTTCTGGTTGGCAGAAGAAGCAACGAAATAGGGCGTAAGCAGATGCTGCTTGGAATTTTAGGTTTGACACGCCGCATAAATTGTGCTAGAATAACTCCTACAATATCCAGTAAGGGCCTGTACTGGTTTCGACGGGGGTCATGCAGCTGGTGAAGCTATCCCCATGCGATGGGTTAAATGGCAAAATTAAAATTAAACGCTGAAGATAATTTAGCATACGCTGCCTAATGGCAGCTGTCAGCCCTAGTGCACTCACACATTAGGAACCTGGCATCGACTATGTGAGAAACGACACATGCAAAGCTTTGAGCATGCGGGCGTATCATGAAGCTACTAAAGTGTCCAGGGTGTTAGTTCCCGGGGCATGGAGGGAATGTCAAAGAACTGACTATGATAGTAGAAGAACAGGGAATTGATTTTTGGACACGGGTTCAAATCCCGTCAGGTCCACTTAAAGTGCTACAGTACCTTGGTGAATGGTGCTGTAGCACTTTTTTTATCTGTCGTGCCATGCAGCGTTAAAACAAACTGGATGGAAAGATGGATTTACGTGTGCTGAATATATATCTGGGAGATATGGAGGATGCCATTTACCATCCACCGACCTATTTTGATAATCATAGGAGGACATCATCATGAAAAGCGCATTGACAAGAACCCAGGCATTGGAGCTTCTCTGTAAATACAACAAGGAGTCATTTCATCGTCTTCATGGACTGACGGTAGAAGGAACCATGAGATGGTATGCGAAGGAACTGGGATATGGAGAGGATGAAGAGTTCTGGGGGCAGGTGGGACTGCTTCATGACATTGATTTTGAGCTGTATCCAGAGCAGCATTGTGTGAAGGCACCAGAACTGTTAAGAGAGGCTGGCGT
>CAKRWX010000048.1 GCA_934418055.1 uncultured Lachnospiraceae bacterium | reverse complement strand
GTGCTGGAGCTTCGCAAAAAGCAGATGAAAAATGCGGTGCTGATGCTGTTTTTTAGTCAGGGAACGCCTATGCTTCTGGCTGGTGATGAATTTGGCAATTCCCAGTCCGGCAATAACAATCCTTATTGTCAGGACAATGAGATCACATGGCTGAACTGGAACCAGCAGAAGACCAACGGGGAATTTTACCGGTTTGTGAAGGACGCGATCGCTTTCCGCAAGGCACATCCGGTCTTTCATCAGGCAAAGCCGCTTCTGGGTATGGATAGCCTGGGATGTGGCCAGCCAGATATCTCCTGTCATGGAGTGAAGGCATGGCAGCCGGATTTTTCCGATGGATGTCACCAGCTTTCCATCATGTACTGTGGGGAGTATGGCCGCAAGGCGGATGGAACCAGGGACGAGGATTTCCTGGTAATCTACAATATGCACTGGGAGCCGCATCAGTTTGCCCTGCCTAAGCTGTCGAAGGGACGCCGTTGGCATCTGGTGGTGGACACCGGGCGGAAGGAATCAGAGAATTTCCAGGAGAATGGAAATGAACCAATGTTAGAAGAGCAGAGGACCTATGAGGTGGAGCCGCGTTCCATCGTAGTTCTTATGGGGAAGATGCACCCGGAGCTGGAAGAAGAGTTAAAAGTGAGAAAAACACAGCGGAAAAAACATAGAAAACCTCAGAATCAGAAAAATAGATCATGAACAACGAAAGGACAGACACCATGAAACAATATGATTACGTGATCGTAGGAAGTGGACTTTTTGCCGGAGTCTGGGCATATTTAGCGAACAAACAGGGCAAGAAATGCCTGGTGATCGAAAAAAGAGATCATTTAGGCGGCAACATCTACTGTGAAGATGTGGAAGGTATCCATGTCCACAAATACGGCGCCCACATTTTCCATACCAGCAACCGGGAGGTATGGGATTTTGTCAACAGTCTGGCAGAATTTAACCGCTACACCAATAGCCCGGTGGCCAACTACAAGGGCGAGATGTACAATATGCCATTTAATATGAATACTTTCAGCAAGATGTGGGGCATTTCTACTCCACAGGAAGCGAAAGACATCATTGCCAGCCAACGATCCAGTATCACCGGAGAGCCGAAAAATTTAGAAGAACAGGCCATCAGTCTGGTGGGCGTGGACATTTATCAGAAGCTGGTGAAGGGTTACACCGAGAAGCAGTGGGGAAGAGACTGTAAGGAGCTTCCGGCCTTTATCATCAAACGGCTTCCGGTCCGTTATACTTATGACAATAACTATTTTAACGATTTATACCAGGGAATCCCGATTGGCGGTTACAACGTGATCATTGATAAATTATTTGAAGGCTGTGATGTGGAGACTGGCGTGGATTATCTGGAAAACAGGGAGAAATATGATGCATTAGGAGATTGTATCGTGTATACAGGAACCATTGATTCCTATTATGGCTATCAGTATGGAAAACTGGAATACCGCAGTCTGCGTTTTGAGTCCCAGGTGCTGGACACCGACAACTATCAGGGTGTTGCGGTGGTCAACTATACCGACCGGGAAACCCCATACACCAGAGTGATCGAGCATAAGCATTTTGAATTCGGAACACAGCCAAAGACTGTGATCACCAGAGAGTATCCGGCAGACTGGGAAGAGGGCATGGAGCCGTACTATCCGGTTAATGATGAAAAGAATCAGGATCTTTACAGCCGATATGCAAAACTGGCTGAGAAAGAGGAGCGGGTGATCTTTGGCGGACGTCTGGCAGAGTACAAATATTATGATATGGATAAGGTGATCTTATCTGCCCTGGAACGGGCGAAAAAGGCCGGATTATAAGGAACGGAATAGAAAAAAACGGATTAATAAGAAAAAATAGATTTATGTATTAGAAAACACGATAGGAAAAACAGTAGAATTTTACATAAATTTGCTTTATAATTAATATTCGTGGGTTTTCATGACAAAAGAGAAATCATGACCCGATATAGAGAGGGAACAGTGCTTATGAAACCAATTTTGGAAGTACGGAATCTGACAAAGATTTATGAGGGCGGTGTGCTGGCCAACCATGAAGTGAATTTCAGTGTGGAAGAAGGAGAAATCCATGCGTTGGTAGGCGAGAATGGAGCCGGTAAAAGTACACTGATGAAGATGCTTTATGGAATGGAGAGTGTCACCTCCGGCCAGATTTTTCTGCGTGGAGAAGAAGTGCATTTTAACTCCAGTAAGGATGCAATCAATCATGGCATTGGTATGGTGCATCAGCATTTCATGCTGGTGGATTCCCTGACCGGCGCAGAGAATATGATGCTGGGCGTGGAGCACCTGCCATTTGTGGTAAATAAAAAATCGGATGTTCAGATTACAGAGGATATTGCCAGACAGTACAATTTTGAGATTGATGCGACCCGCCGTGTCCGCGACATGAGCGTTGGTATGAAACAGAAGCTGGAGATCTTAAAGATCCTGTACCGTGGTGCGAAGATCATTATCCTGGACGAGCCGACGGCAGTTTTAACACCACAGGAGACCGAGGAGCTATTTGACCGGCTGATCGGGTTAAAGAAAAAGGGAATGACCATTATCTTTATTTCCCATAAATTAAAAGAGGTAAAACAGATCAGTGACCGGATTACCGTCTTAAAGAGCGGTCATACGGAAGGTACTTACCGGACCGATGAGGTGACGGAGGAAGATATTTCCCGACTGATGGTAGGTCGTGTGATCTCCTTTGATTATGATAAGAAAGAAATGCATCCGGACAAGGAGCTGCTCCGGGTAGAGGATCTTCATTACCGGGATAAATTCGAGGTCAGCAAGTTAAATGGTGTATCTTTTACCTTGAAGGATAAAGAGATCCTGGGAATTGCCGGAGTCGATGGCAACGGTCAGAGCGAACTGATCTCCATTATCACAGCCGGAATCCGGTGCAGTCAGGGAAAAGTTTATCTGAAGGGAAAAGATGTGACACATGATTCTATCGGTGAGATCCGTAAGACCGGACTGGCTTATATTCCGGAGGACCGTATGTATGATGGCTGTGCGGAGACCATGTCCGTGGCAGAGAATCTGGTGGTTTCCAATATTGACAGCTTTGCCAATCAATTGAAAGTGATCAATACCAAGAAGATGCGGGAACACTGCATTCAGCTGATCAAAGAGTATAAGGTAAAAACCCCTTCTGAGAAACAGAAGATCAAGAGCCTTTCCGGTGGTAATATCCAGAAGGCTATTGTAGCCAGAGAGTTCAGCAGCGGAAGCGATGTGTTGATCCTGGATCAGCCAACACGAGGCGTCGATATCGGAGCGATTTCCTTTATCCATTCCAAGATTTTAAGCATGCGTGAGGCTGGAAAGGGAATCCTGCTGATTTCTGCGGACTTGAATGAGCTGCTCTCCTTAAGCGACCGGATCCTGGTTATGCACAAGGGCAATATTGTGGCAGAGCTGGATAACCGGAAGAAAGAGGTCAGTGAGAAGGAACTGGGTCTCTATATGCTGGGAATTAAGACACAGGAGGGCATGGGCAAATGAAAAAGACAGGACAGAAAACAGATTATGTGATGAAATATTTCAGCGTGATCCGTATCATCAGTGCCATTGCCATTGCGTTGCTGATCGTATTTGCCATCATTTTTATGGTAAGTGATCAGCCGGTATTTGCGATCCGCAAGCTGGTACTTGGACCGCTGGAGACAAAGAGAAGCTTCTTTAACGTGCTGGAGCGGGCGGTTCCACTGATCTTCTCCGGACTGGCATTGAATATCATTTTACGAAGCGGCGTGTTCAGTATCGCAGCAGATGGTTCCTTCTACATGGGCGCTGTTGTGGCGACAGCTATGGCAGTGAAGGTCCAGTTACCGAACATTGTACATCAGTGTGCACTGATTCTGGCAGCAGCGATCGTTGGCGGACTGATCTCCATGCTGCCGATCATTTTTGAGAAATATACCCGTGTGAACGCGACGGTGCTTTCTATTATGTTTAACTCCATTTTTTACTATGTGGGTTATTCCATCGTCAGCGCTTATCTGCTTGAGAAGACCGGCCAGTGGGGCAGCTCCTATTTCCTGGATACCGCAAGACTGGGCAATCTGATCAAGGGAACCAGCATGAACTGGGGATTTGTGATCATGATCGCTACAGTATTCTTCGTGGTGTTCCTGATGGAGAAGACTTCCTTTGGTTATAAGGTAAGAGTCACCGGTATTAACAGTGCATTTGCGAAAAATGCCGGTATCAAGACAGGAAAAGTAATCCTGACAGCTTCCTTTATCAGTGGTCTGATCGCTGGTATGGGTGGTGCAGTGGAGATGGTCGGTATGTACAAACGTTTCCAGTGGCAGACCAGTGTCAACTACGTTTGGGATGGTCTGATGGTACATATGTTAGCCAATGAGAACCCGTATTTCATTCCGGTGACAGCGTTCTTTATCGCATATCTGCGTATCGGTGCAGAGATCATGTCCCGTGCGACAGATCTGGATAATGAGATCGTTGCGTTCCTCCAGTGTATCGTGATTCTGCTGGTAGGTGCAGAGCGGTTCCTGGCTGTGATCAAGAAGAGAAAAGAACAGAAGAATGCACTGCTTCAGGCGCAGGAAGCATCTGAGAAGGAGGTATAAGCAGTATGGAATTTCTGATTTCTCCAAATTTTTGGTCTTCCGTGCTTGCCAGTACTACACCGGTTCTGTTAGCAACGCTGGCAGCCAATATTATGACAAAGGCAGGCATGTTCAATCTGGGTATTGAAGGTACGATGCTGATGTGTGCCCTGGCAGGTGTCCTTGCCAGCGCATTTACAGGAAGCCTGTTCGTAGGAGCGCTTCTTGGCGTACTTCTGGGAATCTTAGTTTCCTTTGTTTTAGGCTATTTCATTTTGAAGATGAATGCGCCGATGAACGCCTGTGGTGTTGCGATCAACTTAGCGGCAACTGGCGGTACCGTATTTATTCTGGCTATGGTGTGTGGAAGTAAGAACAACTCCACTTCGATCGTCAGCGCAAGCTTTCCGAACATCAATATCCCGATTTTAAAGGATATACCGGTTCTGGGACAGATCTTATCCGGTCAGAACTTTGTAACGTATTTAAGCTGGATCTTCGTGGCACTGACGGCCCTGATGCTGTATGGCACCAGACTTGGCGTGAATATCCGTGCAGTTGGTGAGAATGAGGAAGCAGCACGTTCCGCAGGAATCAACGTTCTGTTAACCAAATTCATCGCATTGGCGCTGTGTGGCGTGTTCTGCGCGTTTGGCGGTATGTATCTTTCTATGGGAGCGATGCACTCCTTTACTGCAGGAATGGTTTCCGGACGTGGCTTTATGTCCCTGGCTATGGATGCCATCGCCCAGGGTAATCCATTGATCGGATGCGCAAGCTCCTTCCTGTATGGATTTTCCGATACGATCACCGTGTACTTACAGCTTTACAGTAAACTGGATCTGAAGCTGATCAGTGCATTTCCATATGTGTTTATTTTAGTTGTTTTGATGATCATCCAGGCTTGCCGCAAGATGATCGAGAACAGAAAGCAGAGAAACCTGGGTTAAGACTTAAGGCGCTTTGTCGATAAAAATTCATTTTTAAAGGCATCAAATGCCGGAAAGGGGAAACATGGCACAGGAGTATTATGATCCATGGTCAAACACAAAGACCAAACATGGTCTGGATGCAGATCTGGTGATTTCTGCACTGCAGAAATGCATTAGAAGAGGAGACGAGGCTACAGCAATGCGTATGGCATATGAGCTGTATGTAACCTCTACATTCCACGAGGAGAAGATGTGGAACCGCCTTTTGGTAATTCCGATCGAGGATATTGGTTCTGGCGATCCGATGGCAGCTGTTATTGTGAAGAATTTAAACGATCTGCGTAAAGAGTTCGCTTATGGCGACGGCGACCGTTCTATTTTCTTCCTGTATGCGATCCGCTACTTATGCAAGTGCAAAAAAGAGCGTTCCACAGACCATATTAAGAACATTATCATGAGAGAATCTGAGAAAGGTCAGGTTCCGGAAATCCCGGATTATGCGATTGATATGCATACCATCAAGGGAAGAGCCATGGGAAGAGATGTATTCTTCTTCTTAGACGAGGCAAGCAAGGTAATGCCGCAGTGGGAAGGCTACGATGATTCCTATCGTCAGCAGCTGTATCAGATGTGCAAAGAAGAGGCAGAGGCTGAGAAAAACGAAAAATAAGTAATGACTGATACGACATTACGAAATAAGCATGTGGTAACTTTCGCTGCGGATGCAGCGGTTACAAAATACAAGAAAACCAAGATATAAAACCAGGAGGACATTATGAAAAAAGTTATGGCAACCATGCTGGCAGCAGCAACAGCAGCAACCATGTTAAGCGGATGCGGCAACAGCAACAGCGGATCTACTGAGACAAAAGCAGCAGAGACTACTGCAGCAGCAGAGTCCGGAGCAAAGGCAGATGAGACCACTGCAGCGGATGCAGCAGCAGACGGCGAGAAAAAAGAGATCTATCTGCTGATCAGGGCAAGAGGCGATTTATCTTACTGGGACAGCATGGCAGACGGCGGCGACAGAGCAGCTGCTGATTTTGCAGATCAGGCAAATGTACATGTGATTGAGACAACTGCTGATAACCAGGCAAACTTAACTGCAATGTATGAGGCTGCTGACAAGGGCGCTGATATGATCATCACCGCCGGTGACTTCATCGACAACATGGTAACTGTAGCAGAAGAGTATCCAGAGATCTCTTTCCTGATGGTAAATGAGAAGATGGAAGGCTATGATAACGTATACGCAATCGACTTTTCCACAAGCCAGGCTGGCTTCTTAGCTGGTATCGCAGCAGCAGACGTTGCTTCCCAGGGACTTGAGGGAACATCCGGTAATAAGACAGTTGGTTTCATCGGCGGTATGGATGAGGTTACTGTTATCGAGGAGTTCTTCATCGGCTATATCCAGGGTGTAAAATACTATGATCCAGAGACCACAGTTGTATACAACTATGTTGGTGACTGGGGCAACCCAGACAAGGGTAGAACCCAGGCTTTGGCTCAGTACAACGATATGAATGCAGATGTAATCTTTGCATGTGCAGGTGGTTCCGGTAACGGTGTTCATCAGGCAGCTTCCGAGGTTGGCAAATATGTCATCGGTGTTGACTCTGATCAGTCCGCAACCTACGCAGAGCAGCCAGAGATCCAGAAGACCTTCGTAACTTCTGTATTAAAGAAGATGGGTAACGGTATCTACAAAGTAATCGGCGACTTCTTAAACGACGGTACTCTTCCTTATGGTAAATACGAGATCTTCGGTCTTGCTGAGGATTCCGTAGGTATCGTAGAGAACGACCTGTTCGATCAGTATGTATCCGATGCTGGTAAAGCAATGATCGAGGAAGCTACCAAGGGTATCTCCGATGGTTCCATCACTGTTGAGGGTGCAATCGGTAAAGATCAGACTGAGATCAAGGCTGAGATCGATAAACTGTTAGCTGAGTAATTGATAATTGATCGAAACTACTTCATGAAAATGGAATAACAGAAAAATATGAATATGCCCGGTGGGAGTCAAAAATAACTGATTCCTGTCGGGCATATTTTCATTTTTCAACTTTTTGTTGCAATTTTTGATTTTTGACGTCTAAATGAAGACTTTTTTGTAAAAAATCGCTATACTTACAAGAGAGAGGCAAAGGGGGACATCGTATGAAGACTGGAAGAGTAAGAAGAACGATGCTGTATTCACTGGCACTTCCTTATCTGATTGTAGGTATGGTGGTGATCATTTATTTTGGATATCGGTGTTATGCGCAAATTCATTTTATGAATCAGAAATTTGAGGAAGAAGATCAGAATGTATTATCAAAGGCATCTAGGGAATTGGATTATCTTATTGATGATATGAATCAGCTGACTCTGGAGATGGAGCTGAATGACAGATTGATGCGCCCCCTGAATATTGGAATCAACCGGGATGGGGAAGATAATTATCATATTGCTATGGCTTGCCGGGAACTGCAGGGAATTAAGAAATTTAACAATTTAATTGAGGATGTTTTTGTATACTATCGCAAGTCGAATCTTTTTTTAAGAGGGATTGGAATAGGAGATGAATATCGGATTTGGAGTGATTACTCGGAAAATCAGGTCATTCCGTTTGATCAGTGGAAAGGAAATTTGAGTATTCAAGATCCCTTTGGAACTTTGATAAGTGCAGGGGATGCCATTTATTATATTAAGACAGTTCCATTTAATGATAAAGAGGAGAATTGCAATATTATTATTAAAATCAATGAAAAAAGATTTTCAGAAAATATCAATAGCTTTACAGTTGAAAATGAAAGAGAAATTGTAATTGTAGATCCGTCTTTTGAGATTATTAGGACGGGTTATCATCTGGAAGAATCACTATTAAATGATGTGCAGGTTTTTTTGACAACTTCAGAAGAAAAAAAATGGACAGATACTTCAAAAATAAAGCGATCCGATGAGGAATATGTGATTACCTATATCCACGAGGATGAAGAGAGGCCATATTATGTGATTGTATCAAAACTTTCCCAATTAAGAAAACAACAGACTTATGTACTGCTTATGTATGTCAATGGAATTGTTGTTTTGGGAATATTTTTATTATATGGTTTACATTTAATGGAAAAAAATTATAAGAATATCCGGCAGGTAGCAGAACGATTAATGAAAGCAAGTGGAAAAGAGATGGAAAAAGGGGCTCGGAACTTGATTATATTAATCTTGCATTAAATGGCATGGAAGAAATCATCCAGAATCAGGAAGATATGGTAGTGGATCATTGTGTAAGAAGGGCGATTTATGGACTGATTGAGAATGGAGATAAGAATTACAAGCAGCTGTTAAAGAATGAGACGATCATGTGCAACGGTCTTAATATCATTGCGATCTTTGAAAATATGGCGGGCAGAAATAACGAAGTGAAAGAGATTAAATTAAATCTTTTTATTATAGAAAATGTCTTAAAAGATGTCTTAGATGGACAGATGAAATACCGGGTAATTCCGTTATGTGACTGGGAGGTAGTAATCCTAAGCAGAGAAACCACGGAAGGAGAGACCTACTATGATATAAAAAAACGTCTTCAAAATGTTAGAAATTATCTAAAAGAGTCATTGGAACTGGATTATGCGGTTAGTATGTCTGATGAGGTGTTGGGAATAGGACAGCTGTCTTCTGCATATCGTGACGCAGTGCGGGCAATTGAGACAGCAAGAATCGTGGGAGATGGCCATGTGATCAGCAGCAGAACACTTCAGGATAATACAGATCTGTTGGATGAGATGGATACCTATGAAAAACGGTTGGAAAATATGATCCGGTCTGGTCAATATGAGAAAGCAGTGGGAGCAATGAACACACTTTTGAATCAGGCATTTAAGGAAAATGCCGTATCACCAGAAACTGGAAAGATTGTGATTTTAAATCTGATCAAATTGGTCAACCGTTTGAAAAAAGAATATGGATGCGCAGGACGGCTGAATGCAATGGCAATATTAAAACATGGAGGTTCTGTTCATGAAATCCGGGAAACTTTAGAGGTAGAGATTCGACAGTTGTGTGAATATTATACGGCAGATGAAAGTGAGACAAGACGGGAACAGATCAAGCAGTATGTGGCAGAACATTATTCAGATATCAATCTGAATGTTGCTATGATTGCAGAGGCGTTTAACTTAAATGCAACGTATCTGTCGAGATATTTTAAGGAAGAGACAGGCGAAAATTTATTAAGTTATGTAAATCGATACCGAATCGAACAGGCGAAAAAGTTGTTGGATACAACCGATGAAACCGTAACGGTGATTGCCAGTCAGACGGGATTTATTAATATCGCCTCCCTGATCCGGACGTTTAAAAAGTACGAGGGAATTACTCCAGGACAATATAAGGAGAAACAATTGTTGAAAAGTTAGAAAATGATAATAGAACTAGAAAAATGAACAGTAAAAAGTCAAAAAATGAATCATAAAGTAAGAAAACAATTCTATGAAAAGCCTATGGACTGCTGTATAGTGAAGTCAACCGAAACAAACGTACACAAGGAGGAGATGGGATGAAACTAAAGAAGTTAGTAGCATTGGGTCTTAGTACGGGATTGGCAGTGAGCAGTCTGGCGGCATGCGGACAGAAATCGGAACCTGCTGCAACAAAGGGGGAAAGCGCCAGCACAGAAGCTGCGAAAGCAGAGACATCTGGAAAGGAAGAAACAAAGGAGGAGGCCGGAGGTAAATTTACTTACTGGGTAGAGATGAACGGAAACGCAGCTACTGTAGTAAAAGATTATGGTGAGATCGAGTATTTTAAACAGCTGCAGGATATTACCGGAGTACAGATTGAATTTATGCATCCACCGGCAGGCCAGGCAAAAGAACAGTTTAAGCTGTTGATTGCTTCCAGAAAAGATCTTCCAGATGTGATTGCAGCAGACTGGCTGACCATGTATCCAGGCGGACCAGAGAAAGCAGTAAAAGATGGCATTATTATTGATCTGAATGATTACATTGATCAGCTGCCTAATTACAAAGCATTCTTAGAGTCCAATCCAGATTATGCAAAACAGGCGGTGACGGATGAAGGAACTTTATTTGGCTTCCATGGAATCAATGTGGATACGGAACATCCAAGTGATGCTGGATTGATCGTTCGTCAGGATTGGCTGGATGATCTGGGGCTTGAAGTACCAGAGACTATTGATGAGTGGGAAAATGTATTGAGAAAGTTTAAGGAAGAGAAAGGTGCGACTGCTCCATTTACGGTGCTGCTTTCTAATTTCCTGACACACAATGGATTTAACTCTGCATATGGTGTTGGCAATGATTTTTATCTTGATGATGACGGCAATATCCAGTATGGCCCGATTCAGCCTGCATACAAGGATTATCTGACAACATTGAATAAATGGTATAAAGAAGGATTGATTGATCCAGATTTTGCATCCATCGATAACAAGACTATTAGTTCTAATATGATCAATGGTAAATCTGGTGTTACCTGGGCTTATATCGGATCAGGTATGGGAACCTGGACAAATGCAGCGACGGAAGATGGGTACAAACTGGCAGGTTGTGCTAACCCTGTATTAAATAAGGGTGATGAAGGAACTTTTACCGGAAGATATAAACATAAAGTCATGATCACAGCTGCAGTAACCACCAATGCCAAGAATCTTGATGGTATTTTAAAACAGTTTGATTACCTGTATACAGAAGAAGGAAAAATGCTGAAGAATTTCGGTATTGAAGGCATTCACTACAATATGGTGGACGGAAAACCTGTTTATACCGATCTGATTCTGAAGAATCCAGATGGGCTTTCTGTATCAGAGGCCATGGCAAAATATATCCAGTGCAGTTATCCAGCAGCAGGAATGGTAAACCTTCCAGAATACCAGGAACAGTATTACGCACTTCCAGAACAGAAGGAAGCATCTGTTAACTTTAATACCTTTGCAGAAAACGCAAAGAAACATGTATTGCCGCCGATTACTGCAAACTCTGATGAGAGTAAAGAACTGGCTAATATTATGTCTCAGGTTGAGATTTATCGCGATGAATCGATCGTAGCATTTATCACAGGCGCAACCTCTTTAGATGAGTTTGACAATTTTGTAAAAGAAATCAATAATATGGGAATTGAAAAGGCGATTGAAATTAAGAAAGCCGGATTAGAACGCTACAATGCACGTTAAGATGTGATCCCAA
>CAKRWX010000047.1 GCA_934418055.1 uncultured Lachnospiraceae bacterium | reverse complement strand
ACTATCCACCATGACTTGTTTGTTTCTTACTACATAAATCAGATTTTCAATATCCGGTGGCATGGTTTCAACTATTTGTGTTTCCACTGGTTCCATTTCTTTTGCTTTTTGATCCGCCATTCCATCTCCTCTATAACTTGAAATGCCAAACTGGCATTTCAAGTTACTTTACCGCACAATCATTTCTTATAATAATCTGATCAGCGCTTCGATATCTTCCATTTTTGTCCCCCAGCTTGTTGCAAAACGGACAACGGTATGGTTCTCGTCATACTTCTCCCAGAAACCAAACTCCACCTTTTTACCCAGTTCTTCCATCTGGCAGTCTTCCAGGACAATGAAGATCTGGTTGGTTGGAGAATCGATAAAGAACTGATATCCTTTTTCTTTCAATGCCTGTTTTAACCGATCCGCGGTCTCAATGGCATTTTTGCTGATCTTACAGTACAGATCGTCAGTAAATAAGGTATCAAACTGGACACCTGCCAGTCTTCCTTTTGCCAAAAGCGCGCCCTGCTGCTTCACCATGGTCATGAAATGCTTTGGCGCTTTCTTCGGGAATACCACTGCCTCGCCGCACAGCGCGCCCACCTTGGTTCCGCCAATATAGAATACGTCTGTCAGTCTGGCGATGTCCTCTAAGGTCACATCCGTTCCTTTGCTTACCAGGCCGTATCCCAGACGGGCTCCATCTAAAAATAACGGCATCTCATACTGTCTGCATATTGCCGATAACTCTTCCAATTCTTTCTTTGTATACAGTGTACCGTATTCCGTCGGATGGGAAATGTAAACCATTCCAGGAAATACCATATGGTCGTGATTGGCATCTCCGTAGAAACGCTCTGCGTAAGCCTTCACGGTCTCTGCCTTCAGTTTTCCATTTTCCTGTGGTAATGCCAGTACTTTATGGCCTGTATATTCGATAGCGCCAGCCTCATGGCCGTTCACATGACCGGTTTCTGCCGCGATCACACCTTCGTAACGATTTAACATAGACGCGATCACCACGGCGTTCGTCTGGGTGCCGCCGCCTAACAGATAAACCTCCGCCTCCGGGCATCCACAGGCTTTGCGGATCTTTTCTTTGGCAGACTCCGTGTATTTGTCAAAACCATAGCCTGGCAATTTCTCCATATTGGTTTCTACCAGACGCTGTAAAATCGCCTCGTGTGCGCCCTCGCAATAATCATTTACAAAAAATAACATTTTCGAAATCCTCTTTTCTATAAGTTTTTCCGTTTCCGGCCAAAATGATGGAAACGGTTCACAAACAATAATCCACGGAATACCCAGTCAATGTACATGCCGTACCAGACGCCCATGACGCCTAAGTTTAATACCTTAACAAAGAAATACGCCGACGCGATCCGGAAGATCCACATGGATGCCACCGACACGTACATGGTAAACGGCGCGTCAAAGCTGGCCCGCAGGGAATACGGGATGGTGAACGCCAGCGGCCATACCACCATGGCAAGGCTGTGGGCAAATAACATCTCCGCCGATGTCTTTGTCGCTTCTGGAGACAGGTTGTAGATTCCCACCACCTGATTGCGGAACAGGATCATAAAGGTGCAAACCACCACCAGAGCCGCATAGTTGACCAATACCAGCTTCTTGGTATACTGCTTCGCCTGTTCCCACTCACCGGCACCCACGCACTGACCAACGATGGTGATGATGCCAAGACCGATGGCATTGCCCACCAGATACTCAAACGTCACCAGATTGCCCGCTACGGCATAGCTGGCGATAGCCACAGTTCCCAGGGAAGACACCAGACTCTGCAAAAATAATTTGCCAAACTGGAACATGGTATTTTCCATACCGTTTGGCACGCCGACTTTTAAGATATCTTTGATCATTTTGCCGTTAAACCGCAATTCCTGAAGATTGCGGATCCGGATCACATTCTGCGGCCTCTGGATCAAAAACAGCATCAGCACCGCTGCGAAAGCTCTGGAAACCAGAGTCGGAATACCAACACCCTCAACACCCATGTGTAATCCAAACACGCAGATGGCATTGCCCGCGATATTGATGGCATTCATGGCCAGGGACGCATACATGGAAACTTTGGAATTACCCATAGCCCGGTACAACGCCGCGCAGGAATTATACACTGCCAGAAATGGATACGACAGAGCGGAAAGCCAGAAATAAATCTGAGCATTTCTCATAACGCTATCTTCTACTTTACCGAAGATCAACGCTAAAACATGGCGATTTCCAATTAGCGCAATTGCTGCAATCACCACAGACACCAGCGTAGTCACCAGAATCAGCTGCCCGGCCGCCTCGCAGGCATTCTCCGGCTGCTTCTTGCCGATATATTGGGCGCAGACCACAGAACCTCCGGTAGCCAAGGCCGCCAACATCTGAATGATCAGGATACTGATGGAATCCACCAAAGAAACGCCGGAAACCGCCGTCTCTCCGACTGCCGCTACCATGACAACATCTGCCATTCCCACCAAAACGGCTAAAAGCTGCTCCACAATTAAGGGGAGCAGCAGCTTCGTTAAGTCTTTTCTTGTAAACATACCTTAAAACCTTCCATATTCCTTCATATCCCAGAACACATGATTCCAGAGCATACGATATTCTTCGTAAAATGAATACTGCTGAAATTCCCGGAACGACTCCGCCATGCTTCCGTAATACCATGCATGCATCCGCTTGTCCTTTTCGTGGAATTTCTTCCAGAGTTCTTCTCCTATAATCAGATAATCTGTGGTGGTACTCCTCAGATTACTGAGCTTGTCCCCAAAAGCGATCATTTTCACATCCTTGGGAGCCTGCTTCATCCGGTCGATGGTGGCCTGCTTCCGTTCTTTCCAGGTAAGCGCTTTATTCTCGCTTTCCGACCGCACCAGATCTGCCACCCGTTTTCCAAACTGTTCTTCCAGTTCTTCATAACGGACTCCCGCGTCCTCGATCACATCATGAAGGTACGCCGCGGCGATCACCTCCGGGTCATCTGTCATCATTGCAACAATCATCGCCACCTCTCTGGGGTGTACAATGTACGGAAGCTTACTTCCCTTTCGCAAAGCACCGGCATGAGCATGGGCAGCAAATTCTGCAGCTTTCTGGATCATGGAGAATCCTCCTCTTTTTGTGAAATGATAGCGGTTCCGAAAAATCTGTGGACCTGCAGCACGGAACCGTTATATTAAATTTAGGTTAATCATACCATAACACTCTGGAATTTTGAAGATGAACTTGTAAGAAGTCTCATTTTCTGCTATGCTATGGGTAATCAAAAAGGAGGTTATTTTATGAATCAGACAACACGTACCAGAAGCGCCATGCATCAGCGTTCTAATCCTTTAGATTCCGATCTGCTGCAGGTACTTCTCTTTTACATACTGCCATTTATTGTAGTCAATTCCATCATTTTCTTTGTGGTCACCGCCAAACCAAAATATGAGCTGACCGTAGCCCAGACCAATGACTACCAGACCACCACGGCGACATTTAAGATCACATCCCATATGCCGTTAAAGAATGTCACCATCACCTTTAACTCCCAGCCACTGGACTTAGTCAGCGTGGGAAAGAAGACCTATCAGGCGACTTTAACGGAAAATGGAATCCTGGACGTCTATATGCAGAACTTCAACGGCATGTGTGTCTCCAATTATGAAGTTGTGGACACCCTGGACGATGAATGCCCGGATGTGGTTTCTTACGATATTGACAACGGACTTCTGGTTCTGACCTTAAGCGACAGCCAGTCCGGCGTGGACTACGCGTCTCTGCAGGCCACTTCCGCAGACGGAACCGTATACAAACCATTGACCATTGATAAAACCAATGGAAAAGTAACCTTCCAGCTTCCAGAAGGCGGCGTTACCGTTTCGATCAAGGATATGTCTGGCAATGAATACCAGCCGACCTTCTCTGTGGTGAAATCTACAGAAGGCACTGGTGACGGATCGGAAGGCACGGTTATTTTACAGTAAGCGGATGGATGTCCGTCATGACGTTTCGCAGATTCGATTCTTGAAAATATCAGAAGGCAGCACAGTCCCATCGTTTTTGATGGGGTTCTGTACTGCCTTTTTTCTTTCGTCTGCTCTATACTTCCACTACTATGCTTTCATTTCCTGGCTATCAACAGGAACAGCGGTTGTCTCTGGTTCCCAGGAATTTCTTCGTCCATACAACCGGTTCATCTGTCTGCACCGCTCCCGGATTTCTGGTGTGAAGGCGTCCTTTTTCATTCTCCAGGTCCAGTTTCCGCCTAAAGTTGACGGCGTATTGATTCGCGCCTCAAAATTAAGCCCTAAATAATCCTGCATTGGAATCACCGCCAGATCTGCAGTACTTGCTAATGCCAGACGGATCACATTCCATGCAATTTCTTTTGTGGATAATGGATTTTTCTCATCCAGATCAGAAATTCCCATATAATCATTGACAAATTTCCGATCTTCCGGGCTTAATGCCTCATACCAGCCGACTACCGTATCATTATCATGGGTTCCTGTATACACTACACAATTCTTCTGATACAGATATGGCAGATAACTGCTCTCTTCCCCTGCATTGAAAGCAAATTCCAGCACTTTCATGCCTGGGAAACCAGTATCTTCCAACAATTTCAGAACGCTTGGCGTCAAAAATCCCAGATCTTCCGCAATGATATTGACTTTGCCAAAAACCTCCTTGATCTTCTCAAAGATCGCGATTCCAGGACCGTCTTCCCATGCACCGTGGATCGCCGTCGTCTCTCCAAACGGGATTGCATAATACTGGTCAAATCCACGGAAATGATCCACTCTCACCATATCATACAGTTCGAAGCTGAACCGGATCCGCTTCATCCACCATGCAAATCCAGTCTTTTTATGATAATCCCAGCGATATAATGGATTGCCCCATAACTGTCCCGTAGCAGAAAACGCGTCTGGCGGACAGCCAGCCACCGCGACCGGCTGACACTCCTCGTCAAACTGGAATAATTCCGGATGTGCCCAGCTGTCAGCGCTGTCAAATGCCACATAGATCGGAATATCACCAATAATCTGGATATCCTTTCTGTGGGCATATTCTTTCAGGGCCTTCCACTGTTTTAAGAAAGTCACCTGCTGGAATTCGTAAAAGCAGATCTCATCTTCCAGTTCTTTCTGATATTTAGCCACAGCTTCTGGTTTTCTCAGTTTGATGTCCTCATCCCACTGGCTCCAGCTCTTTTCGCCAAAAGATTTCTTCACCGCTGCATAAAAACAGTAATCGATGGTTTCCGGGCTTAATTCCTCTTCGAATTTCTCTTTCAATGATTTTCCTGCTTCATTCTCTTCTTCCAGCCGTTTTAACCGATCATAGGCTTTGCGAAGCACCTGGAACCGGGTCTGATATACCGCTTCATAAGGAATCTCCTCCAGATTCTGCCCACAATCCGCCTCCTGGCACTCCTCTTCCGTGAGAAGTCCTTCCTCTTTCAGCTGATCTAAATCAATAAAATAAGGATTGCCTGCAAATGCTGAGAATGACTGATAGGGAGAATCCCCATATCCTGTAGGCCCCAAGGGCAGAATCTGCCAGTAATTCTGGCCCGCCTCCCACAGCTGATCGATAAATTCATATGCCTCTTTTGAAAATGTACCAATTCCATACTTTGATGGAAGACTTGCAATGGGCAGCAATACGCCACATGTTCTCATGCCCAGATCCTCCTTACTGTTGTTATGTACTCCCAGAAACTTTCTGTACTTGATTTTGCTATTCCCCGCCGAAAGATTCTGTAACTATCATCAGTGTACCGAGGAATGATCCTTTTTGCAAGTCTTTCTATACATCAGCCAGAAAAGTAACAAAAGAAGCAGCAATATCGGAAATAGAGCAATGGTAATCTTTAAAATCTGCCTAGTCAGTTTTTTCCAGAAACTCTCTTCCATCGTCTCCTTTTGTTCTTCCTCCGATGCCTCTGTCTGGTCAATGATGATCTCTGGTGTTTTTTTATATACTGCTTTCCAGGCATATCCCATCTCCGCCGGAAGCGTAACAACATCTCCATAGGTTACCACGCAGTCCGCCACATATTTTTCTCCTTCTGCCTCTGCCTTCCGATACCAATAACCATCTTCTCCAAGCCACGGTTCTCCGTCCCATCTGGTCGATGTGATCTTATAATATTTTGGAGACAATCCGGCCAGTTTTAACAGATCTTTTCCATATGATACAAAAGGATCACCTTCCTGGGCTCTCACAACCTGATTGCCCAGATAGTAGGCGTCTGCGTCATATTGCTGGACGGTGATGGGAAGGGAAAATCCATCCCCCCACCGCCAGTTGGTAAATTCCACATCTTTGACCGAAAGTTCTGCTTCTGTCTCCACTCCCGTATCCGGATCTTTTACTAATACGTGATACGTCTCAGGAAGCTGTTCGGCCTGTTCCACGGCTGTGTACTGGGCCGTTTCCTCCACCTCCTGTTCTTTCTGCGGAATCTCCTTCTCAATCTGCTCCAGGCTTTGAAGTTCATATCTGGCAGTGTCAGTCTTGTAGATCTGGTCCGGGCGGTATGGTTCACCGTAAGATTCTAAAAAGGCATCGCTGATGATTTGTAGGGTCTCTGGCTCAAAATCAGACTCTTCTGATTCCATAGTCTCTGGCTTCGCCTGCACTTCTATCCCCATAAGATTTCCATATCCCGCAAAAAATATCATCAGGAATGTCGCCAGAAACATCCACAAAAACTTCTTACCTTTCACCATCTTTTTTCTTCCTTTCCCACACCCGTTTCACAAGCCAGAATGCCAGCAGCGACACACTGCCTGCAAATGTCAGAATCAGCATCCATGGAATTTCTTCCTCTCCATAACCAAGTCTTGGAATCTTTTGTCCTGCCAATCCACCAAAGGACAGAGTTCCCCCATTGCTTCTTCCTTTCCGGTATTCCACAAAGATTCTTCCAATAGGTCGTGTTTCTTTTTCTGGCTGTTCTGGCGTTTCCTGCACGGTCTCCTCGATGGTTTCTGGAACTGTTTCTGTCTCCTTTTCTTCCCGATCCGGCCTAGTTGGACGATCTGGTTTTGTGGTTTCTTCTGGTTTGGTTGGCTTTTCTGGCCTTGTTGTCTCTTCCGGTATGGTCGTTTCTTCCGGCGCAGTTGTTTCCTCTGGTTTGGTGGTTTCTTCCGGTTTGGTGGTCTCTTCTGGTTTCGTTGTCTCTTCTGGCTCTGTCGGCTTTTCCGGTTCCGTTGGCGTTTCCTCTTTTTCATTTTGGATCGTCAATTCCACCAGAGCCATCTCCTCATTTTTATAGGAATTCATCCCTACTTTTCCAGAAAAATACCACTGATACACCTGATCGGAACACACATAGCCATCCGGTGCCTTGATCTCCCGCAGTTCATAGCGATACGGCTTTCTTGTGCCATCTGTGGCCAGATAAGAAACTGGCAGTCCATCCACCACCGCAATGCCCAAAGCATCTGTGATCAATTCCTGTTCTAATACGGGAATTTCTGCCAGGAACTGTTCTGTTTGTTCCTGTTCCATCTGTGCCCATTCCGATTGTATCTGCCCTGTAGGCTTCCTATTTCCAAATAACCGGCTCCACACGGAAAATCCACTCCACTCCCGTTGCTTAAATGCCTGCAGCCTAAATACAGCGCCAGCCAGCAATTCCCCACGTTCTCCTTCTTTTCTGATTTTTAGCTTTCCTTTCACCTCCTGGTTTTCTAAAACCGCCAATGTAAATTCCTGGTTCAGCTCATAAGTGATCGAAACCGGCTCCGCTATTGTGTAATAATCCGGTGCAATTTCTTCCGCCAGCCAGTAATCACCGCTTTCTAATCCAGTGATTTCATGAGGCCGGTAATCGCCCTGCTGGTAACCTTTCGGAATGTTTCCATTTAACTGCTCTAATTCCGAAAAACGTCCATCCGTACCACTGATCCACCGCTCCACCAAAAGTTCCGGCTTTGGATCAAAGGTTCCCTGTTCGTCCGCCCGATATAACACCAACACCGCACCTGGCTGCTGCTTTTTCTCCGTGCCTTCCCGCTTATCGATCCACAATTTCCCCGGCTTATTCTCAATGCTGTACTGCTGGACATCTCCCGTCTCTTCAACGGTAATCCAGATGTCCTCAGATTTCTGATATCCTTTCGGCGGTTGTTCTTCCACCAGACGGTACTTTACCCCCACAGGAAGATACTCGATCCGGCGCATCCCTTCCACGGTCAGCCACGCTGCCGCATAAGCGTTGATCTTCGGCAATTTCTGATAGTCAAACTGGTACTCAAACTGACATGTTTTCCGGTCATCTGGCGAAATCTGATGTACTTTTATGCGGATGATCTCCCCTTCATCCATCTGAAATTTTAAGATCACCTGCGCCGGAAAATCGGTTTCGGTCTGCTCCTCGCTCAGCCGTTCCACGTCCACGCAAACGGCCCTATAAGGCGTTTGCTGGTATTCCCAGCCGACACTGGCCCCCTTCTTGGCTCCATAGGTCTGATACATCTCTTCAAATTCTGGAATAAATTCCCGGAATCGTTTCCCGTCATCTGTGGTAAACGTGTATACAGGAGACTGACGGTGAGTCTGGTTCCTATGACCTGCTTCTGATCCATGATCTGCTGCTAATCCATGATCTGCCTCCGATTGGCGTACGATCCCGGATCGTTCACCATCTTCCATATACAACGAAAATACCGCCCCATTTAAGAGAACTTCCTTTCCTCCCACTTTCTCATATTTCCGGATCTGAATTCTGGTGTGGTCATCCTCCATAGTAACCGGTTGTATTGACTCCTGCATCTTCACTTCGATCTCCACCGGTTCTGCGGTCACAAATCCATCTGGTGTGTTCAGTTCTTCCAAACGGTAGGTTCCTGCTGTCAAAGGTGCCAAAAGCTTCGGTACTTTCCCAGTTGTCCATCGGGCAACCTCTTTCTTTTTCGTTTCCAGTCCCTGTTTTTCCAGCCGATACAATACTAAAAGCGCCTGTTCCACATAGTCACAGCTGTATTCTGACGTCAGAATGCTCTCTTTTGCGATCTTTTCCGGCTTTCCAGCTGCATTTTTCTTCGTCATTTCCAATACATTTCTGGTCAGCCCCGGCGGTGCGTCCAGTTTTTCAATCTGGACTTTGATGGTCTCATCTTCCATTTCTGTTTTCTGCAAATTCCTTGTCTCACCAACCCATACCGCCACAGGAAAACCTTTCACAAATCCGTCTGGGACCTTCCGTTCCTCCAGAATATAGCAGCCCACAGGAACTCTTTTCAAACGGTCAGCCTGTCCATCTGTCATCTGGTAATCAAACGGATCATTAGGCCGCTTTTCTGACGTAATCCAGACATTTTCCAGCACATAGCCTTCGCCCTGCCGATGCCAGAGACTGCTCTCCTCATACAAGTCTTTCTCTTCTTTCTTCTGGTAAGTATTCTGGTTAAAAGACGGTAAATGATCGGAAACTTTCTGCCGCACCATCTCCCCGTCCCGGTCATAAAGCTCCGTCATTTTTTCATACTGTTCCTGACTTTTTTGATAGTAAATTGGCAGTCCATGGGCATTCAGAATGGGATTCACCTGCTTTGGAAAAGATCCATTATTTTTGTCCTTTAATTCTTCTCCGTTTAAGTTCTGGCCTTTTGGATTCTGCCGCAACGTCTGCTCCTGATGGCTGTTTTCTCCGTATACCGACCTCCAGCTTCCAGTTAAATATCCCGATTCTTCTTCCGCGGAACCGCTCTGATACTCTCCTACTGTCGCTGGCCGTTCTGTCCGGATCTTATCCCTGGCAATCACATGCCCATAAGCATCTTTTGCCACCTTCACCGGCCACACCAGGATCTGCTTCTTCCCTTTTCCAGTGCCCGAAAGCCCTGCAAGCTGATCATAACTGCCGTTGGTTCCATCAAAATCTTTCACTAGGTAGGCCATTCCTGTCACCGGATCAACCAAAGAATCCCGCAGTCCATCTTGATCCAGGTGGTAGATATGGGTTCCCTTCGCCACCTGGAACATCTGATTGACAGAAGAGTATTTCGCCTTGGTCAGATCTCCTCCATTCAGTTCCAGATACCGCTTGCCATCCCGGATGGCATAAAGAGAATGTTCCGGGCTTTCATCATCCCACAAATACTCTGTCAGACGCAGCCCCGCCAGATCATAGTACAAAATATCTGTATCCGGTCGTTCCACTTCTTCCGCGTCCCACGTTTCTTTTTCTCCATCGGGCCGCAGACCATAAACGATCTTAGAACCCGCGTAACCCTGTTTTACATACATTCTTGTCACATTTCCCATCCCATTTCGCAAAATTGTCACACCTTCATAACTGTAATCCTCTGCGTCTCCTGTTGGAGTGATCTCAATGGCATCATAAAGCGCCATTTCTGCACCTTTTACATAAGGGTGTTCCTCTGAATCACTCCACTTTTTTACTTCCAGCTGGATTGGCGCATTTTCCACATAAATCCTGACATTGGAACCGTACACCGCCCCATAGATCCGTCGTTCCCTATCTCCTTCCTGATAATAGGTGACTTTATCCGAATAGATTTCCACCACAATCGGACGGCACCGGACATATCCCGCTGGCGCTTTCATTTCTGCAATCACATACACGCCCGCTCCTAAGACATCTGGAAGTTCTGCATAGCCGACTGTCTGCTGTCCGGTTTTCATGTGGTCTTCCGCTCCATCGCTGTACTCTTTCTGCATCTGTCCATTCCGTACCGTCGCATAGGCAGACTGATCCCGTAAAACAATCTGATCCTTTTCCTCGCAAATAGGCGTTCCTGCTGCCACTACGCCGCTGAAAAGTTCGTCCTCCTCAACTGTTTTCCCCCATAACCGTTCCCATAAGCTTCGCTGGCGCTTTACCGGTCGGATATTTTCCGCTCCCATGGCGGTCAGAAACTCCTGGCTTCCTGTAATCATAGTCTCTTCTTCATAAAACAGCGCCGCCCCCTGGCCGTCTGCCGCCTCCTGACGTTTTCCACGGTAAATGCGGAAAATAGCGTCATCGTGAAGAAGATTCTCATGGGTCTGGGAATCCAGCTTTTCGATACGAAGACCAGTTGTGTAAAACTGATTGCGAAAGACGCCAACTGCATAACCGGATAAAGCTGCCTCTTTCTGTCCCCGGACTGGCTCTGTCACAGTATAAGGAACCAACATCGGCGCATAGATTCCATCCTCTGCCCTTAGAGACCCCTGCATGGTTCTGGTTCCATCTGGCAGAGTTCCCGCCGCTTCTGATTCGGAACTATAGCGGTAAATACCGGAAATTTTCTTCTTTCCGCTCTGATTTTCTGAAATGTAGTAAGGATTCGCATAACCCGGTAGATCTGGATTTTCTGTATTTTTCCAGACGTCATCCTCATTATAATAATTTTTATATGGGCGATACTCTGATTGAGTTAACATAAAATAGTTTCCATCTTGGATTTTGCTGGTCGCCAATCCATACGGATACACCTGAAAATCACCAGAATGGCTATGTGCCTGAACCACCTTCTGCTCTTCTCCAAAACGGATCCGATACCGGCTTTCCATCAGGGCCATCTTCATCCCACTGTCATATTGATAAAATGAGTCATAATCCCCGGCTTTGTTATTTTTTATGTCAACTTCGTCATCTTTATAAACTGACGGAACAATGATCTCTTTTGGCTTGTCAATCTCATAATGCTTGTTGGCAAAATCCAGAAGCTCGTCATATTTCGGCTGCTGTTCCGCCGCCACATAAATTCCATAGGGCAGATAAACAGAAACACCCGCATAATACCCTCCGGCTTCATTTCCATAGCTTTCATCACAGCTTAGCGTTGTCGGATCCTGATCATTTCCGCCTTTCGGATCTGGTTCCCAGGCCACTGCATAGATATCGTCCAGGTCATAGGTGAAAAATGGCTTCAGATAATTCTGTGCTTTCTGAATCGCCTCCCACAAAGCCCGGTCCAGAAGTTCATCAGAATATGCCTCCGTCTCTTTTCCTTCCATCTCTCCAGTTTCTTTCTTTTCCCTGGTCAGCTTCTTCACCTCATCATCCAGATACCAGTCAATGGCAAACTGACGTACCCTATCTGATACTTTTGCATTCTCCAATGTTTCCGCTATCCGGTTCACCTGGTTTCCAATGGGCCTTTCTGAGGTATACGTCGGCGCATGATCGTCCCACAGATCCTGATTGGCCACCCGGATGGCAGCAAAAAACTTCTCATAATT
>CAKRWX010000046.1 GCA_934418055.1 uncultured Lachnospiraceae bacterium | reverse complement strand
GATGTCCAACCAGGACTCTTTTTTATTAGAATTTTCAGGGTTTTACATACTGTTCAATCTTTGATTTTCAAGGTTCTTTGTTGTTGTCTGTCTCAGCAGCAACTCGTTTAGTATATCAGATGTTGTGCTGTTTGTCAACAACTTTTTTTATTTATTTTTTCGAACTTTCTTGAAGTTCGTCTCTCCTGTCTTACCAGGCGAGTATTGATTTTATCATACTTGCTTGTTGTTGTCAAGCAAAAGTTTTTATTTTTTTTTAAACCTCTGATTTAGAGTTAAAAAAATAATCACTTGGAAATGAAGCGGAGAAAGAGGGATTTGAACCCTCGCGCCGGTTGCCCGACCTACACCCTTAGCAGGGGCGCCTCTTCGGCCTCTTGAGTATTTCTCCGTAGTTGTTATTTCCATATGATTTGTCAAAAACAGTATTTGTTTCAGACGCATTGACAATTATATATGATATAAATACAAATGTCAACCAGTTTTTTTATTTTTTTTCAAAAACTGCTTATTTCTCCTTATTTAAGCAGCGATTGATCTCTGCCTGGATCCGGTCATGTACAAGATCTGCGATTTCTCTGGTTTTTAACCCCATATATTGTTCCTGGTAGATAGGTTCCAGATAATGGACTTCTACCTGCTCTTTCTTAATAGAAGAGATATCAAAAGGCCGGAAGCTGTTGATCAGGGCAACTGGAACGATGGGACTTTGGGCGTTCACGGCACTTTTGAAGGTTCCAGCTTTGAACTCTAACAGCTCATTGCCTTTGCGGCTTCTGGTTCCTTCTGGAAAAATCACATAATTTTTGCCTTCTTTTACCTGTCTGGTCATCTCTTTGATCACTTCCATGGATGCCCGGATATCGGAACGATCCATTGGAATACCTCCAAGAAGCCGCAGTACCTGTTTCACCAGGATCCAGTTGGCGGCTTCTTTTTTGATAATGACTCCCAATGGATTGGGACAGGTATCAATGATGGCCAACATATCAAAAAATCCCTGGTGATTCGGGAACAGAACAAAACCATTTTTCTTAGGAAGATGTTCTTCTCCATATCCCGTTACCGTCACCCGACCATTTTTGTTGATGGTTTTGATGATATTTCTTAAATAGTCATACCGTTCCTGCTCTGGATACTGATCCGGCCGTTTTCCCATATGGTCGATCTTCCAGAACCAGTACGGAACGATTGGTAAATGGCGCAGCACCATATAGGCGATTCGATTCATACTTTTGTATCCCTTCTACTTCTTATTTTCGATTTTCTATCAGGATTCCCGTTTGTAATCCAAAATAGCAGTCTCATAGAGATTGTTGCCTTCGGAATCGATCACAACGATCACTGGGAAATCTTTTACCTGCAGTTTGCGGATAGCTTCGGTTCCAAGATCCTCATAGGCGATCACTTCACTGGATAAAATACATTTGGAAAGAAGCGCGCCTGCTCCGCCCACTGCTGCAAAATAAACAGAGCCATTTCTCACAATGGCGTCTTTAACTGCCTGGCTTCTTTTTCCTTTGCCAATCATAGCGCCAAGTCCCAGATCCAAAAGCTCCGGAGCGTATTTGTCCATACGGCTGGCAGTAGTTGGACCTGCAGAACCGATGGGACGGCCTTCTCTGGCTGGGGATGGTCCCATGTAATAGATCACATTTTCCTTCATCTCCAGTGGAAGGGCCTCGCCCCGCTGCAGCGTCTCCTGCATCCGCTTGTGGGCGGCGTCTCTGGCGGTGTAGATGGTTCCGGTAATGTATACATAATCTCCGGCGTGTAGTGTTTTAGCCGTTTCTTTGGTGATCGGCGCAGTAATATGTCTGTCCATGTTCTCCCCTCCTTAAATGACACAATGTACGTGACGGTTCACGTGACAGCAGATATTGACTGCCACTGGAAGTCCCGCGATATGGGTCGGATACGTCTCGATGTTTACTGCAAATGCAGTGACTCTTCCGCCCAGTCCGCCAGGTCCGATGCCTAAGTTATTGATTTTATCTAACATCTCTTTCTCTAAGTCACGGACATAAGGAACCAGGGATACCTCATGGAGATTTCTGGTAAGGGCGTGTTTGGCCATCAGGGCACATTTCTCGAAGGTTCCGCCGATGCCGACGCCGACTACCATAGGCGGACAGGCGTTGGGACCTGCGTCTTTGACTGCCGTTAAAATGGCTTCTTTGACGCCCTCGATGCCGTCTGCCGGTTTTAACATGAACACCCGGCTCATATTTTCACTTCCGAAACCTTTTGGCGCTACGGTGATATCCACCTGGTCGCCTTCTACGATCTCGTAGTGGATGATGGCTGGGGTATTATCTTTGGTATTTTCCCGCTCGATTGGGTCACGGACCACGGATTTTCTTAAATATCCGTCCACATAGCCCTGGCGGACGCCCTCATTGATGGCATCGGTTAAAGAACCGCCTTCAAAATGAACTTCCTGGCCCACTTTGATAAAAATCACTGCCATTCCAGTGTCCTGGCAGATGGGAATCATATCTTCTCCTGCAATTTTCAGATTTTCCTCCAGCTGATTCAGAATCTGTCTGCCAAGAGGGGATTCTTCTTTTTTTACCGCCTGGTCAAAGACCTCTTTCATGTCCGGGGATAAGAAATGGTTGGCTTCGATGCACATTTCCCGGATCTGGCGGGTGATCTCTTCTGTTTTCACTGATCGCATATCTGATGACTCCTCCTTCGTCTCTTCGATATTTCTCTTAAATTTAATCATAAAGGATTCCCAGGGATAATGCAAGAGACCCCGCCATAGAAAATCTACGACGGGGTCCCTTCATTTTCCGCGCGCAGGCTAGAAACGACCTGCTGCGTATTTCTTATTTATTCGGAATCACCAACGGTTTCTCCGCTTTCTGGTTCCTCCACTGCGTCTTCCACTTCCGGATTCTGCTCATCATCTCTTACTTTTGCGATGCTGGCAATGCGGGTATCGGAATTCGGGTCAATGTTCATCAGTTTCACACCGGAAGTATTTCTTCCAATGATGGAAATATCTTTGACACTGATCCGGATGATAATGCCCTCATTGGTGATCATCATAATGTCATGATCGTCATGAACCAGTTTCGCGCCTACCAGGCATCCGGTCTTCTCTACGATCTTGTAGCAGAGAACGCCCTTACCGCCACGTTTCTGAATCGGGAACTCGGAAATCTCGGTTCTCTTGCCAATACCATTTTCAGAAACCACTAACAGTGTCTCGCCCTGGGAATCCATCTGCATGCCGACGATCTCATCGCCCTCGTCTAAGTTCATACCGATAACGCCCATAGATACACGGCCGGTCACGCGGACATCGGTCTCGTGGAAACGAATGGATTTACCGAATTTGGTAACCATAAAGATATCACGCTCATTATCTGTTGCTTTTACCTCAATCAGCTCGTCATTTTCCCGAAGGACAATGGCTTGAAGACCGGTCTTTCTCACGTTGGCATACTCGCGCATCGGAGTCTTCTTCACCATACCGTTCTTGGTAGCCATAAATAAGAACTTCTCATCATCGTATTCCTTCATGGAAATGATGGCGGTGATCTTCTCGCCTGGGAGAAGCTGGATCAGGTTCACAATCGCGGTTCCTCTGGCGGTTCTTCCTGCCTCCGGAATTGCATAAGCCTTTAAGCGGTATACACGGCCGGTGTTGGTGAAGAACATAATATAGTTATGGTTCTTGGTCAGAATCAGATCCTCGATATAGTCCTCATCGATGGTCTGCATACCCTTGATTCCTTTGCCGCCACGGTTCTGGCTCTTGAAATTGTCCTTGGACATTCTCTTGATGTAGCCAAGTTTGGTCATGGCAACGATGGTCTCATCGTTTGGAATTAAGTCTTCTGCAGACATATCAAACTCATCAAATCCAATAGAAGTTCTTCTGTCATCGCCGTATTTGTCGGAGATCACCTGGATCTCTTCTTTGATCACGCCGAGAAGCTTCTTCTCATCTGCAAGAATCGCCTTCAACTCTGCAATTCTTACCTCCAGTTCTTTGTATTCATTCTCTAACTTGTCACGTTCCAGACCGGTCAGAGCTCTCAGGCGCATGTCTACGATGGCCTGGGACTGGGCGTCACTTAGGCCGAAACGCTCCATCAACTGCTGTTTTGCAAGCTGGACAGTCTGGGAGCCACGGATGATACGGATCACTTCATCAATGTTGTCTAAAGCGATCAGTAAGCCCTCTAAGATGTGGGCGCGCTCCTCTGCCTTATTCAGATCGTATCTGGTTCTTCTGGTCACAACGTCTTTCTGGTGATCCAGATAGTAATTCAGCATCTCCAACAGGTTTAAGACCTTCGGCTGATTATTGACCAGGGCCAGCATGATCACGCCGAACGTATCCTGTAACTGGGTGTGTTTTAATAACTGATTTAACACCACATTGGCATTCACGTCGCGGCGCAGCTCGATGACAATACGCATACCGCTACGGTCAGACTCATCACGCAGATCGGTGATACCGTCTACTCGTTTTTCTTTTACCAGCTCCGCGATCTTCTCGATCAGACGGGCTTTGTTCACCAGATATGGGATCTCGGTGACAATGATACGGCTCTTGCCGTTTGGCATGGTCTCGATGTTGGATACGGCGCGGACACGGATCTTGCCGCGGCCAGTCCGGTATGCCTCATCGATTCCGGCTTTGCCGAGAACTTCCGCTCCCGTTGGGAAATCCGGTCCTTTGATGATGTCCATCACCTCATCGATGGTGGTCTCCCGGTTCTCCTCTACCTGATTGTCAATGATCTTGACAACGGCTCCGATGACCTCCCGTAAGTTGTGAGGCGGGATGTTGGTAGCCATACCAACGGCGATACCGGAAGTACCATTTACCAGCAGGTTCGGGTATCTGGATGGAAGAACAGTCGGTTCTTTCTCAGTCTCATCAAAGTTCGGTACGAAATCAACGGTATCTTTACCGATATCCGCCAACATCTCCATGGAGATCCGGCTTAAACGGGCCTCCGTGTATCGCATCGCTGCGGCGCCATCGCCATCAACGGAACCAAAGTTTCCGTGTCCGTCTACCAACGGATAACGGGTAGACCATTCCTGGGCCATATTGACTAACGCACCGTAAATGGAGCTGTCGCCATGTGGATGGTATTTACCCATGGTATCACCGACGATACGGGCACATTTACGATGTGGCTTGTCCGGACCGTTGTTTAACTCGATCATGGAGTAGAGAACTCTTCGCTGAACCGGCTTTAAACCGTCCCTTACATCCGGAAGAGCCCTGGAAGCGATAACGCTCATGGCGTAATCGATATAGGATTTCTCCATGGTCTTTTTCAAATCTATGTCATGAATTTTATCAAAGATATTGGGTTCCATTGTGCTCTCCTTTTTTAGATATCCAGATTCTGGACGTATTTCGCATTCGCCTCGATGAACTCACGTCTTGGTTCTACCTGGTCACCCATCAAAGTGGTAAAGGTCAGATCCAGCTCCGAGCGTACATCTTCATCCATGTTGACACGCAGTAAAATACGGCGTTCCGGGTCCATGGTGGTCTCCCAGAGCTGCTCTGCGTCCATCTCGCCCAGACCTTTGTAACGCTGGATCTTATTGTTATTATCTCTTCCGATCTCCGTCAAAATGGAGTTTAACTCCTGGTCACTGTAAGCGTACCATACTTTTTTATTTTTCTCGATCTTGTATAACGGCGGCTGCGCCAGATATACGTGACCCTGTTTGATCAGTTCTGGCATAAACCGGTAAAGGAATGTCAGAAGCAGGGTGCTGATATGTGCTCCATCCACATCGGCATCGGTCATGATGATGATCTTGTGGTAACGAAGCTTGGAAATATCGAAATCATCATGAACGCCGGTACCAAATGCTGTGATCATGGCTTTGATCTCCGCATTGCCGTAGATCCGGTCCAGTCTGGCTTTCTCTACATTCAGGATCTTGCCTCGCAGCGGCAGGATCGCCTGGGTATCACGGGAGCGGGCAGTCTTAGCGGAACCACCTGCGGAATCTCCCTCTACGATGTAGATCTCGCATTTTTCCGGGTCTTTATTGGAACAGTCTGCCAGTTTTCCTGGAAGTGCCATGCCCTCTAAAGCAGTCTTTCTTCTGGTTAAATCTCTTGCTTTTCTCGCTGCAGCTCTCGCCCGCTGTGCCAGAATGGATTTCTCACACATCGCCTTAGCCACCGACGGATTCTGCTCTAAGAAATAGGTAAGCTGCTCGCTGACTACGCTGTCCACCGCAACTCTCGCCTCAGTGTTGCCTAATTTCTGTTTTGTCTGACCCTCGAACTGAGGTTCTTCGATCTTGACACTGATGATGGCAGTCAGTCCCTCGCGGATGTCCTCGCCGCTTAAGGATGGCTCGCTGTCCTTTAATAATTTATTTTTCCGGGCATAATCGTTAAAGGTCTTGGTTAACGCATTTTTAAAACCGGTCAGATGGGTACCACCTTCCGGGGTGTTGATGTTATTGACGAAGGTGTAAATGTTCTCAGTATAGGAGTCGTTGTGCTGCATGGAAACTTCTACATAGACATTATCCCTGGTTCCCTCGCAGTAAAGCACCTGCTCATACAGAGGCTCTTTGCCTTTGTTTAAGTAAGTAACAAACTCCTTGATACCGCCTTCGTAGTGGAATACCTTCTCCTGCTTTTCTTCCCGGTCATCCTTCAAGGTGATCCGCAGGGCCTTGGTCAAAAAGGCAGTCTCCTGAAGACGGACCCTTAAGGTCTCAAAATCGTAAATGGTCTCCTCGAAGATCTCTTTATCTGGAAGGAAGGTAACTCTGGTTCCATGCTTGTCAGCCGGGCAGTCACCAACCACTCGCAGCGGATACATGACTTTACCTCGCTCATAACGCTGGTTATATTCCTTGCCATCCTGGTAAATATTGACCTCCAGCCACTCAGAAAGGGCATTAACTACCGACGCACCTACACCATGAAGTCCACCAGATACCTTGTATCCGCCACCGCCGAACTTACCACCGGCATGAAGCACCGTAAATACGACTTCTACGGCAGGAAGTCCTGCTTTTTTCTGGATCCCAACCGGGATTCCACGTCCATTATCAATAACAGTAATAGAATTGTCGGCATTGATGATCACATTGATCTCTGTACAATATCCGGCCAGAGCCTCGTCAACGGAGTTGTCAACGATCTCATATACCAGATGATGGAGACCTCTGGATGAAGTACTGCCGATGTACATACCAGGTCTCTTTCTTACTGCTTCCAGTCCTTCCAAAATTTGTATTTGATCTGCTCCGTATTCCGCGCTCATAGCTTCCTCCTACTAAATTATTAGTTTTCACCTGATACCGTTCCTTCCACCACTTTATAGATCTTGTCGATGGGGAAACGATGGCTCAAAAAATCTTCCAGACCCGTGCAGGTGATCATGGTCTGGATATGGTCGATCCCGGCTAACAGATGTTCCTGTCTGCTTCCATCAAGCTCCGATAACACATCGTCCAAAAGCAGAACCGGATAATCCTTTACCAGGTATTTTACCAACTCAATCTCTGCCAGTTTCAGGGACAAGGCTGCGGTTCTCTGCTGCCCCTGGGAACCAAACCTGCGGATATCAATTCCATTGACGATAAAACTGATATCATCCCGATGGGGACCAATGCCGGTAGTCCGCTGTCTGAGGTCCGAATCCCGGTTTTTCGCCAGGGCGTCTTCCAGCTTTTCCGCCTCCACATTGGGTTCATAGAAAATCTCCAGATGTTCCTTTCCTCCTGACAACTGGTTATGGATTCCAACGATCATCTCATTTAACTGTTTCACAAAATCCGTCCGATACTCAATGACCTGGCGTCCATACTGGGCAAGCTGCAGATCCCAGATATCCAGGGTCTCCTCATATTCCGGATGGAACGAAAGCTCTTTTAACAGCTTATTTCTCTGAGTCACCACCCGGTTATACTGGATCAGGGCGTGGACATACAGCTTATTGAGTTGACATAACTCCAGATCCAGGAATCTTCTCCGCTCCGCAGGACCATTTTTAATGATGTTTAAGTCCTCCGGCGAGAAAAATACCACGTTGACAATGCCAAACAGCTCGCTGGCTTTCCGAATCGGGATTCCGTTAATGGCAATCCCCTTGGCTTTATTTTTCTTTAAATGCATATCGATCCGGTAAGGCACATCCTGCTTCCTCACGGTCAGCTTGATATGGGCCTCATCCTCTCCGAACCGGATCATCTCTTTGTCTTTGCTTCCTTTGTGGGACTTGGTCGTACAGCAGACATAGACCGACTCTAAGATATTGGTCTTTCCCTGGGCATTGTCCCCGTAGAAAATATTGGTTCCCGGGCTTAATTCTAACTGTAAATTTTCATAATTCCGGTAATTTTTTAGTTCAATTGACTCGATGATCATGATTTATGCTTCAATTTTGATGGTCTCTCCATCGTAGCTTACCACATCTCCGGCATGAAGCTTCTTGCCTCGCTGTGTTGCCACTTCGCCATTTACTTTTACCAGACCATCCTCGATGGCATATTTGGCATCAACACCTGTTTCCACAAGCCCTGCTGCCTTTAATGCCTGTCCCAATTTGATGTATTCGTCTCTTAATTTGATAACTTCCATGGTTTACTCCTTCGATTTTCCCTAAACAGTTGCCGCATTAAAGTTTACCGGCAGAATCAGGTAAATGTAAGTCTCCTCCGCATCCTTAATGAAACATGGGGATTTTGGATTCATCATATACAGATCCACTTCTTCATCATCAATGATACGAAGCGCATCCATCAGGAACTTCGGATTGAAGCCGATCATGATGTCTTTACCATTCTTGTGGATCATCACTTCCGCATTCATGGAACCGAAGCTGGAATTCATCTTTAATTCCATGGAATGATCCGTGATGTTGATAATGATCGGTTTTTTATCGTTCTCACGGATCAGGATGCTGGCCCGGTCAATGCAGTCCAAAAATTCTTTTTTATTCACCGTTACCTTTGTCTCATAATCGCTGGAAAGCATCTGGTCAATGCGGAAATATTCGCCCTCGATCAGACGGGAAACCACAACCGTATCATCAAACTCGAAGAGAATGTGGTTCTTGCTGAAGTAAATGCGGACGTCTTTCTCATTATCCCCATTTAAGATCTTGCTGATCTCGCCTAAAGTCTTGCCAGGAACGATGACTTTTATATTTTCATAATGATCTTTTAACTCGATCTTGCGGATAGACATACGATGTCCGTCCAGGGAAACCACTTTTAACTCGTTGTCCGTCACCTGGAATAACTCGCCGGTCATCATCTTGTTGCTGTCATTGACAGAAATAGAGAATAAGGTCTGGCGGATGACTTCTTTTAAGGTGAACTGGGACAGACAGATGAAATGATCCTTCTCAATAAATGGAAGATAGGAGAATTCATCGCCGTTTTTACCCTGAATGTGGAAAACAGAGTTGTCACAGGTAATGGTGGTATTGTATTTTTCATCGGATTCGATGGTGATATCGGATTCACCACCAGATAATTTACGAATGATCTCAGATAATAATTTTGCATCAAGAGCGATCTTACCTCTGGATAAAATCGAACCTTCCACCTTCGTCTCAATACCAAGTTCCATGTCATTGGCCGTTAATTTGATCTGGTTATCGGATGCGTCGATTAAGATACATTCTAAGATCGGCATGGTGGTTTTGGATGGAACTGCTTTTAAAACAATATTAATGCCATTTAACAGGTCGTCTTTCTGGAATGTCAGTTTCATAATTGTTGATAACTCCTTTGCTGGAAAATCCAAAATAAATACGTGTATAAAGAAATACTTTCCGTAGCATTCGTAGTAGGGGCTGTGAATTTGTGTAAAACCTGAGAAACCCTTTGAACTGCTTCAAAATCCACTGGGAAAAACCTTGTGGATAACCACCGAAAATCCATGGAACAACTTTTTGATTATCCACAGGAGAAAATCCGGCGAAAAATCCACTACAGTTATCCACAGTCTGCCAACAGGTTTTCCACAAATTACTGTGGACTGAGCTTTTTCTTCAAAATCTCAATGGTGTTGGCCAGATTTTCGTTGGTCTTTAAGTCCGCTGCGATCTTCTCACGCCCGTGAATAATGGTAGTATGGTCACGTCCGCCAAGGTAACGGCCGATCTCTTGTAAGGAGGCTCCGGTCATACTCTGGCACAGGTACATGACGATCTGCCGTGGATAAACGACTTCTTTATTCCGTTTTTGAGAAGAGATATCCAGAGGGGTGATGCCAAAATGGTCGGCAACCACCTGGATGATCAGCTCTGGCGTCACTTTCCGCTCCGCATTCGGGGAAATGATATCCTTTAACGCTTCTTCGGCAAGGGCGATGTTGATCTCCTTGTTGTGATCCAGCTTGGAGAGGGCAACGATCTTGGTCAGCGCGCCTTCCAGCTCACGGATGTTGGATTTGATGTTGGTGGCAATGTATTTGATGACTTCGTTATCAATATTGTAGCCTTCCATCTCTTCTTTTTTGCGCAGGATCGCCATTCGGGTTTCATAATCAGGAGACTGGATGTCCACGGTCAGGCCCCATTCAAAACGGGAACGGAGTCTCTCTTCCAGTGTCTCGATCTCTTTCGGCGGTTTATCGGAGGAGATGATGATCTGTTTTTTGGCTTCATATAAGGTATTAAAGGTATGGAAAAATTCCTCCTGGGTACTTTCCTTACCGATAATAAACTGGATATCGTCGATCAGAAGCACATCGTTGTTACGGTATTTCTCACGAAATTCCGTGGTGGAAATGTTGTTTTTGTTACGGATGGCGTCGATCAGCTCATTGGTAAATTTCTCGGAAGTGACATATAAAATCTTGGCTTCTGGGTTATTTTTCAAAATAAAATGGGCGATGGAGTGCATCAAATGGGTTTTGCCCAGTCCAACGCCTCCATAAATAAACAGCGGATTGTAAACCTCGCCTGGGGATTCGGCCACTGCCAGAGCCGCCGCGTGGGCCAGGTTATTATTGGCACCGACTACGAAAGTATCGAAGGTGTAGCGCGGGTTTAAGTTGGCGTTCTGCAGCGCAGTCTGGCTCACATCGCCAGGAGTATTCTGGATCAGCATTTTTTCCGGTTTTTCTTTTTCCTTGACGTCATCTTCCGTGATGAAATCAAGGGTACAGGCAAAACCGGTGACCTCTTCGATGGAAACCTGCAGAATCAGGCCGTATTTTTTCTGGATGTAGCGCAGCATCTGCGCATCCGGAGCGAGAATCTTCACGACATTTCCATCCACCGCAAAGATCTTCAGCGGGAGAAGCCAGGTATTAAAGGAAACGTCCATGATATCGTGTTCTTCTTTGACATGGAGAAGAATGTTATCCCATTGTTCTTTTAATTGTTCAAGCATAGAGAATCTCCTAACGTGTTTTGAAAAATAGAATCCCATTCGCGGGGTTCTATAAAAAAGAGCCTGATGACCCAATCATATGACTATTCTATAACAGGAAAGAAATTTTTTCAACGAAAATAGCAAAAATCTGTGGATAACTATGTGAAAAACATGTGAATAGGCCGGAAATAGCCAGTCGTCAACATAGATATCCACAAAAATGTGGAAAAACGTAACTGTTGTTATGCACAGAGGGCGGGCCCTGGAAACCTAAGGATTTGGCGGACGGGCCTGTGAACGAAATTTTGGTTGTCCAGAGCTTATCCAGATGGTTATCCACAAGTTATCAACATTTTGTGGATAAGTGGAAAGAATTGCCCACAACATACAAGAGTGTGTGGAAAGTTGTTCACAGGCAAAAAAATACACGAACTTTTGAAATTTTCCCCTTGACGAAAAGAATTTCCTTCTATATAATTGAAACGATGTTTAGTTTAGAATAGTCTAAATGTACTTATGTAAATAGGTATTAGAATAAAGAGGAGGTGGCCGCGTTATGAAGATGACATTTCAGCCTAAAAAAAGACAGAGATCCAAAGTTCATGGTTTCAGAGCCAGAATGAGCACTCCAGGCGGAAGAAAAGTATTAGCTGCAAGAAGAGCAAAAGGAAGAGCAAAATTATCCGCTTAATCGGATCGAAAGGGCCACAAGTAATTGTGGCCTTTCTTATTATAAGGAAACCAGTTTTTAGAAGGAGGTTCCATGAAACGTTTTCCATCTATCAAAAAGAATAGTGAGTTTCAAAAGGTATACCGGAATGGAAAATCCTACGCAAACAAGTTACTGATCATGTATATC
>CAKRWX010000045.1 GCA_934418055.1 uncultured Lachnospiraceae bacterium | reverse complement strand
TCTTTACTTCTTCCTCAAACACATCCATAGCGTCCAGGTTAGTGAATACGGTATCCCAGCACTGTACACCGGCTGCTCTTGCTGCGATGATCATCTGCTGTCTTGCGCCCTGTAACTCAACGCCGGTACCTGTGATTACAGTCTGCAGATCCTTGGTGTAGTCACCGCCGGAAAGGGCGATACCGATCAGACGATCAGAAGACTTACAAACCTCTAATGCGTTTAACACACCTTTACAGGACTCCAGAGCTGCCATTAACAGAGTGGAACCTTCAGGTCTGCCGAACTCTCTCTCAGCTGCCAGTACGTGCTCTTCTACAGTATGTACATCCTGTGCAGTCTCAGTCTTTGCGATACGGATGGTATCAGCGCCGCCTGCTACACAGACACGGATATCTTCTTTCCAATGTGGAGTATCCAGACCATTGATACGAACAACCCGCTCAACGCCTCTGTAATCGATCTCCTGTAATGCATGATATAAGGAATATCTTGCTGCATCTTTCTGGTTCTCTGCAACTGCGTCCTCAAGGTCTAACATGATGGAGTCTGGTTTGTAGATGTATGGATCCTTGATCAGACCTGGTTTCTGGCAGTTTAAAAACATCATGGAACGTCTTAATCTTTTCTTATTTGGATGGCTCATTATTTAATCACACCTCCCCATGGAAGATTCTCAGTCACGTCGTTGGAACGGTAAACCGCACACTCAACTCTTGCTTTTAATGTACAGTCTAAAGCGCCCTTGTCTACAACGGTTACCTTTGCGTCAGTTACCTCCAGACGTTTTAAGGTTTCTAATACCGTTGCTTTGATCTGTCTGCCGAACTGATGAATGACACTGCTCTCGATGGTCAGTTCAACACTTCCGTTACCAGGCTCAACAGTTACCTGGGCATCGCTGGATTCCAGAGTGCCCGCCATAGCGGATTTCTTGATTTCCATGTCTCTTCCTCCTGAGATTTTAGATATATTGTTACTTTTTGTTCATATCAAATGAATTTTTCTCATTCATTTTTCTGAATTGCATTTTATCACGTACACAGGCATTAGACAAATACAAATACTCTTATATTTTGCATAACAAAAAACCTATAAAGCCGGGTTCTTCCATTGATTCAGGGTTTTAATTATGGTATGATAATAGAAATTCCGGCAGGTATCCGCGGATCACCCGGAATGTCTACGATTCGATGGGGGTAAGCTTATGAACACGAAACACGCACAATATATGCTGACCGTTCTTCAGGAAGGCAGCATCACCAACGCAGCCAAAAAATTATATGTCTCCCAGCCCTCCTTAAGCCAGATGATCAAACTGGTGGAAAATAACCTGGGCGCGCCGATTTTTAACCGCAACACGGATCCAATCACCCTGACTTTTGCAGGGCAGAAATACATCGAAGCAGCCAAACAGATCCTGACCATCAACCAGAACTTAGCCCGTGAAATCCAAGAGATCAATGAGGAGGAACACGGCACGATCCGCTTTGGTATCCCTGTTCAGAGAGCCATGCAGGTAATTCCGTATATGCTTCCAAAATTCTGGGAACTGTATCCGCACGTCAATCTGGAATTATTTGAACATGGTTCTGCTACCACTGAGAATCTGGTTCTGGAAGGTGCTGTAGATCTTGGATGCATGACTACCTATCCGAAACATGAAGAGCTGAATTATATTTTAATTGAAGATGAAGAACTGGTTCTTTTGACCAGCAAGAATTCTGATATTGCCAAACGGATTCCATCTGGAACCCCCATTGATATTACCGAAGCGAAACATGAAAAATTTGTCTGCAGCAAACACGGCCACAGTGTCCGCACTACCCAGGACCGGTTATTCGCCACCTATGACATTCAGCCAGAGATCCTGCTTGAAACTGTCAGCATCGAAGTAGGCAAACGCACCACCATCGCCTGCGACGCCGTGATGATCTGCCCCATCAACTACATTGAGATGTCACCGGAGATGTATGAATTTGCCAATGTCTATCCTATCAAGGGCATTGAAAACCGCAGAAGTTTCTACTTATGTCACCGGAAAGACCTGTATCTGACCAAATACATGCGGGATTTCATCAGCATTATGACCGCAGTGGAGACGCCGTTCCTGCACCGCTAGATTGTTAGTTCCACTTAGTATACAAAAGCCAGACTGGCTTAGACATCTTTTGTCTTTGCCATTCTGGCTTTTTCTTTCGTAATAAATTCGTCTATTCGATTCGTATGCTTCCGTAATCGTTCCTACACTCATCTTTGCAGTCAATTTTCATCCATTGCACCGATTAATTTGCCAATGCCAGCGCTGCAGTTTCTGCCACAGTCTCAGCCTCTTCTTTCGAATAATAACCGCAGGCTTCCATTCTCCGAAGCACCTGAAGCTGACGCTTCTCTGCCAGTTCCAGATGTTTGCTTGGCGCGTATCTGGACGGGGCGTTTGGTACGCCTGCCAATAAGGTACTCTCATACTCGCTCATTTCAGCCGGATCTTTCTCAAAATATCCCTGGCTTGCGCTGCCGATTCCGTAATAGCCGTCGCCAAAATAAATGCTGTTGACATAAAGTTCAAAGATCTCATCTTTGCTGTAATGTTTCTCCAGATCCAATGCTACAAATACTTCCGCAATCTTTCTGGTCAGCTGCTTTTCCTGGCTGAAATACAGGTTTTTCGCCAGCTGCTGGGTGATGGTGCTTCCGCCTTCCACGTATCTGCCCGCCTGGATGTCATGAAGCAGGGCCCGTCCCACTGCCAGAAAATCGATCCCGGAATGGGAGAAGAACCGCTTGTCCTCCACCGCTACCACTGCGTTCACATAGGTTTCCGGAAGATCTTCCATGGAAGTAAACGTATCTTTTCCCTGGATCTCTTCTACTTTCTCTGCCAGACTGGTCTGACTCTCTGCTTCTTTATATACCTGGTATCCTTTTCCAACGAGTACAAAACTGGAGCAGAGTACAACTGCCATAACCAGTAAAAGGGAAGTCCGTAAGAATGTCATCATTTTCATCATATCTGCTCCTTTCTTCATTTCTGAAGTTCTAAATTCATTTCCTTATGAACTCATTATAGCAAAATATGGAAAATAAGACTTTACCAATCCCTTAGCATGTTCTACAGTTTTCTGACAACTTCTGACGAAATTCTTACGCTGTAAATGCAGTCAAAAAGATGCATAACAGCGGCACAGTAACGACGGATAACAAGGTAGATAAGACCACACAGCGGGTGGCAAATTCCGCGTCAGAATCGTATTTCTCCGCCAGAATCGCGGTAACACTGGCTGCTGGCATTCCTGCTAACACGACTGAAATGTTGGTTACCAGGCTATCAACGCCCACCAGACGGCATCCGCACCAGAATAACAGCGGCATCAGGATCAGGCGGACAAAAGAATAGTATAGGGTGTCTTTTCCAGCTAAACTTTTAAAAGGTACGCCAGCCAGAATGGAACCAATCAGAATCATGCAGGTGGCCGTGTTGGCATTGGCCAGAGTCTTAATGGTCTGGTTCACCACGCCTGGAAGCTGGATCTGGGTGATCAAAATGATAAATCCGAAAAATACTGCCAGAATACACGGATGGGTCAGCACCTTTTTCGCCAGAGTTTTCTTATCTGGGCATTCGGTAAAATACGTCAATCCTAAGGACCACATAAAGGTTCTCTGTGGAATCAGATAAACAGATGCATACAAAAGTCCCATGGAGCCGAAGATTCCCTCTGCAATCGGATTGCCCAGGATTCCCGCATTGGAACAAATGGTAGCATACTGAAGAACTTTTTTATGTTTCGGATCAAATCCCGGATATAACACAAAACCCATTGCCCAGGAAACCACCTGGACGATAATAGCCAGAATAAAGATCACGATACAACTTTTCAAAATATCCATGGAAAACTCGATCTGGAACGCCTTTAAAATACTGGCCGGCAATGTCACATCAATAACCAGATCCGTCAAAAGGGCTTTTCCCTCGTTGGTGATAATCCCTTTTTTTCTCAAAAACAGTCCCAAAAGCATGACTGCGAACAACATACCCTGCATATTAAATAGATTGTTAAAATTCATAACCTTTTTCTCCTCTTATCCGATGAAAATTCCCAGAATCGCTGCCACCAGAATGGTCTTGGGAATGGAAAGCTTCATCTTGAACAACAAAAATCCGCAGATTACCGCAATCAGTACCAGATTCCACTGGATCGTCACAGCTCCGCTTAAGCTGGTCATGGCAAAGGTACTCTGACTTAAAGTCACCGCTACTGCCAGAAGCATCCCCATACTGACTGGCCGCACCCCCATCATGGCGTGTTCCATGATCTGATTGCCCTTTAGTTTCATAATAAAATGAGCCGCCAGCATACACAAGGTCAACGACGGCATCATGACTGCCAGAGAAGCGCTGAGCGCTCCTAAGATTCCGGCAGTACGCAGTCCCACAAAGGTAGCGCAGTTGATTCCTAAGGAACCTGGCGTCATCTCCGCCACTGCCACAATATCCATCACTTCATCCGCCGTCATCCAGCCGTGAACCAGCACCTCGTCGTTGATCACCGGAATCATGGTGGTTCCGCCAAAACTGAAGAAACCGATTTTTAAGAAAGAAATAAACAGATCAAAGAGCGTTTTCATCCACTGCCACTCCTTTCCATACCCAAAGTCCAAGAATGGCTCCCGCCACAATCAGGATCGGCTTGCTGATGCTGGTAAACGCACAGATCACAAATGACACAAGCAAAAACGGATACGCCCGCTTTGTAGTCAGTGATTTGTCCTTCAGCTTCCAGGAAGCGCTTAAGATAATAGGAACCACCACGCACCGGACGCCATTTAAAATTTTCACCACATATGGATTACTCTTTAAGGTACTGTAAAAATAAGTCACAATGCCGATACACACAACTGCTGGAAAGGACAGCCCAAAGGCCGCCGCCAGCGCTCCTGTCACGCCTGCCATGGTATAACCGCTGAGTACCGACATATTGATGATCATAATACCCGGAAATGATTTGGCCAGAGACATGAAATCCACGATCTGTTCCTTGGTCATCCAGCTCCGCCGCTCCACAAACTCGTCCTCCATCTGGGCGATGATGCTCCATCCCCCTCCAAAGGTAAAACAGCCGATCTTCGCCATGGTGATGAAGATCGTCCACAGCCTCCCGGCTTTGTTCTGCTCTTTTGTCATCGATTTTTCTCCCATTCTCCCTTATATACTCTCGAGATCTTTGTTCCGTTTTAAAAAACAGACCTTTTTTCATTCTAACGCAGGATTTTCTATCCCGCAACAAAAAATCCTAGTCACCTGCGGAGAATCACTGCATATTTTTCCATTGATTCAAAAAGAACTGCCATTTCGATGTTGTGAAATGACAGTTCCTGTGCCTGTTACATTTTCTATTTTGCTAACATCATGCGGTCATTGGCGAATTCTTCGCCGCTTGCCTCTGCGAATTTATGAAGCAGATCTTCCACCGTCAGTTTCTTCTTTTCCTCTCCTGCCACGTCATAAATGATCCGGCCATTGTTCATCATGATCAGGCGGTTGCCGATCTGGATGGCGTCTCGCATGTTGTGGGTGATCATCAGGGTGGTCAGGTGATCCTCATTGACGATCTCCTGGGTGGTCTCCAGCACTTTGGCTGCGGTTTTCGGGTCAAGAGCTGCGGTATGTTCATCCAACAGCAGTAACTTTGGTTTCTTTAAAGTTGCCATCAGAAGAGTCAACGCCTGTCTCTGGCCGCCGGAAAGCAGTCCTACTTTGGAAGTCATGCGGTTTTCCAGGCCAAGGCCTAGTCTTGCCAGCACTTCCCGGTACATTTTCCGCTCGGACTGGGAAATTCCGATCTTTAAGGTGCGCTTATCGCCTCTGCGGAATGCCAACGCCAAGTTCTCCTCGATCTCCATGGTAGCGGCGGTTCCGTTCATAGGATCCTGGAACACACGGCCCAGGAATTTGGCACGCTTATATTCTGGGAGTCCGGTCACGTCCTTGTCGTCCACCAGGATCTTTCCTTCGTCCACATACCAGGTTCCGGCAATGGCATTTAACAAAGTGGATTTACCAGCGCCGTTGCCGCCGATGACGGTGACGAAATCACCGTCGGCCAGTGTCAGGCTTAAGGAACGGAGGGCCTGCTTCTCATTGACCGTTCCTGGGTTAAAGGTTTTGGATATTTCTTTGATCTGCAGCATTAGTTTTTCCCTCCTTTTTTCACTGGCTTTGTAAAATATCTTGCTTTCCAGACTGGAATTGCTAAAAAAATGGCAACAACCACTGCGGAAAGGAGTTTTAATAAGTCGGTGTCGATTCCCATCCAGATGACTACCTGTAATACCAGATAGTACACGATGGAACCAAGGCTGACGCTGAATAACAGAAGGGCGAAGTTGTGGAAGATCTTGCCGAAGATCGCCTCTCCGATGATCACAGCCGCCAGACCGATGACGATGGCACCACGGCCCATGTTGATATCGGCAAAGCCCTGGTACTGGGCTAATAAAGCGCCAGAAAGTCCTACCAAACCATTGGATACCATCAGGCCAAGGACACGGCTGAAATCGGTGTTGATACCCTGTGCTCTGGCCATCTTGTCGTTACAGCCAGTGGCACGCAGGGAACAGCCAAGTTCGGTTCCGAAGAACCAGTAGAGAACTGCAATCAGAACTGCAATGATTACAGCTACTAACAGGATCGTATTTTTATAGATCGGAACATTTTTGATAAAACGCAGGGACACCAGCAGACTGTATTTATCCACGTTGATGGCCTGGTTTGCTTTTCCCATGATCTTTAAGTTCACGGACCATAATCCCAGCTGGGTCAAGATACCGGAAAGGATCGCCGGGATTCCCATGAAGGTATGGAAAAATCCAGTGACGAATCCGGCTAACATACCAGCCACCAGAGCGCCTGCCATAGCCACCCAGACGTTACAGCCCTTTAACATTAACATAATGCAGACTGCGCCGCCGGTACATAAAGAACCGTCCACAGTCAGATCTGCGAAATCCAGGATCCGGTAAGTAATGTAAACTCCGATGGCCATGATTCCCCAGATCAGGCCCTGTGCTGCCGCTCCCGGCAAAGCATTCACCAAACTCATAATATTCATCTTTTTCACCTCATTTTTTATGGTAATGCCGCCAAACAGCAGCACGTCTCTTTTAGCGAAAAGGCAGCGAAAGGCGTTTCCCCTTCCGCTGCCTTTTGATTCTCGCTGTCTTGTATTGCTTTTTATGGTGTTTTCACCGGATCATTATTCACCGATTGCTACATAGTCTGCTGGAACTTCGATTCCCAGTGCCTCGCAGATGGTTGGATTGTATTTCTTGGTAAACTGTGGAGCGTACTCAACTGGCATCTCGGAAATGTTGGACTCGCCAGTTAAAACCTTCACTGCCATCTTACCAGTTGCAACGCCTAAATCATAGTAGCTGATGGAAAGAGTTGCCACGCCGCATCCGGAGCAGATACCCTCTTCACCTGCGATGACCGGAACGCCTGCTGGCTGGCAGATGTTATTGACGATCTCAGTGTTGGAAGCGACTGTGTTATCGGTTGGGACGTAGATCACATCGCTCTCAGAAGCTGCCTTGGTTGCGATAGTGGACAGATCGTTGGAATCGGAGAATGCGTAGTATTCGCAGGTGTATCCAAGATCTTCCAGAGCTGCTTTTACGGTATCAACCTGATACTGGGAGTTTGGCTCTGCGGAGCAGTATAACAGTCCCACATTCTTTGCGTCTGGGAACAGCTCATTTAACATGGCTGCCTGCTCATCCAGTGGAGCCAGATCAGAAGTACCGGAAATGTTGCCGCCTACGGTACCGTCAAATCCATCAATTCCTAACGCCACGCCGTACTCGGTTACCGCAGTGCCCAGGATCGGGATCTCATTGGTTCCGGCCTGTGCTGCCTGTAAAGCTGGTGTTGCATTGGCAAGAATTAAGTCTACGTTGTTGGATACGAAGCTGTTGATGATGGTGGAACAGGTGTTGGAATCGCCCTGTGCGTTCTGCTCATCAAAAACCACGGCATCGCCAAGTGCCTCAGTTAAGGCATCTTTAAATCCTTTTGTCGCTGCGTCTAAGGCGTCATGCTGTACTAACTGACAGATACCGACATTGTAAGTTTTGCCGTCAGCTGTACCAGCTGCCTCAGCGGTGGTTTCTGCTGCTGACTCAGAAGCTGCCTCTGTCTTTGCTGCTTCCGTTGCCACTGCTGTGGTCTCTGCGGTATTGCTGCCGCAGCCTGCCATGGACAGTGCCATGGTTCCTGCAAGGATCATGGATAAAATTTTACCTGTTTTCTTCATAATTGCTCTCCCCGTTCTTTCTTTGAAATTTTGTAACGGCTCCTGGATTCCCAGCCACCGGTTACAATGGATTTTCTCTTCAAGATTTTCCTATATTCTACTACAAATCTTTTGCCGCGTCAACGTTATGTGGCTTTAATTTCTAAAAAATTCAACGTGTTGAAGTGTTGAATTTTATTATGTAAGCATTTACATTTTCCAGATGCTTCCAAAGTCCCCGATTGTAAGCGTTTTCAATAAGATTTTTCTTATAGATTACATAATTTTTTTTGTATTTGAATTTTTCTTGCATACCCTTTACAATATGAACTGTACCAAAACCCCAATAAAGAAAATAAAAACAATAAAACAGCCGTAAATAATCCGCATGTTTAAATCTGATTACTGCCAAATCAATGATTCATTATTTCCCCTTACTCGGATTATCGCAGCTGTTTTATTGTTTTTATTGACTTTTTTTATATTTCATTTATACTATAAATAAGAAATGGGTTTTTGACTGAGTAAAGTCTTAGGACTGGAAAAGGGTGCTCGTTTCTTTTTTTATATTCATAATGTCATACAAATACATTTTTCCATCTTCTGCATGTCTTACAATCATAATTACATGAAATACATTATATCGCTCTACCTCTCCATCTTCTCCCAAAACAGGCAAAGCAAATCTTGATTCATAACGATACCAGCCAAATTTTGCATCTTTTTTATGTTTTTCTTTAAAATTTTCCTTATATGCTTTACCAGTTGCAATTGTTATCAATTCTGGCAATCCTTGAGCCGCATTTGCCTTTGCTTTTGCATTTGTTCCTTTGTTTTTTCATTGGACAGATAGTCCAATAAAAATAGAATCCCACGGAGTTTCCTGTTATATAAAAAAGGAACCGTCCTTTGACAGTCCCTTCAAAAATTTCTTATAACACTTCTTTATACACCCTCAACACATTCCCATAAAACACTGCCTCGATCTCCCCTTCCGTGAACCCTTCTTTCCGCATGGCCCACTCCAGTTTTGGAAGTTCAGACGCGTCTTTCATATCCAGATCTCCGTGAATTCCATCAAAATCAGAACCAAGACCGATGCACTGGATGCCGCCTACTTGTTTCATATGCTTCATATGACGGATCATATCTGAGATTCGGCTCTGATATGCACTTCTGTCTGTTTCCGGATCCTGTGCGCTTAAAAATGGTGGGAAATAGTTGATCCCGGCAACACCGCCACGCTCCGATAACGCACGGATCATGTCATCAGTCAGATCCCTTGGACAATCCGGAACCAGGGCGCGGGCATTGGAATGGCTGGCAACAAATGGTTTTTTCGTATAGCGGATCACATCCCAGAAACCGGCGTCATTCAGATGGGAAACATCCACGATCATGCCTAGATGTTCCATCTCCTCCACGAACTGGATTCCTTTTTCTGTCAGTCCATGTACGGTGTCATCCCATCCATCGGATGGGAAATAGCTGCTGTTCGATGCCAGGCGGTTCGGATACCCCAGCTCATTGGGATAATTCCAGGTCAGCGTCATCATACGGACACCCAGATGATAAAAGAAACGCAAAAGCATCAGATCACCCTGACAGACACCGCCTTCCTCGATAGTAAGCAGGGCGGACATTTTCCCCTTCTTCCAGTTTTCCTCAATATCTTCATACGTTTTCACTACGCCGATCAGGTCCTTGTTGGCCTCCATTTCTTCATAGAAGGTCTCTGCCAGACGACAGGTGTGTTCAAAAGGACGTTCAACATTCTTAAGAGCCGTAAACAGGGCAAAATTCTGTAAAAAATAATCCCCTTTCTTCATTTTCTCCAGATCCAGATGCAGTCCGTTCTTTCTTAAATCCAGGTTTTCACCCTTTTTTCTTCTTTCATAGATCTCCGCGATCGTATCGCAATGCATATCCACAACTTTCATAATCAAAAAATCCTCCAGATGGTCCTCTTTTTTCCAGAGTATACCACCTGAAGGATGATAATGCAAATTTACTCGCTCCGCAGCGCATCAATCGGATTCAGACTTGCCGCCCGTCTTGCCGGCATATATCCAAAGAACAGGCCAATGGCAACAGAAACGCTGAAGGACACGATCACTGCCATCGGGGTTGGTGTGGCATTTAAGCCAGCCAGTTTTCCAACGGTTGTAGTAGCGATGCTTCCAATGATGATGCCGATGATACCGCCCATGGCGCTCTGCACTGCCGCCTCGATCACAAACTGCTGTAAGATCACGCTTTTTCTGGCTCCCAAGGCCTTCCGGATACCGATCTCACGGGTACGCTCCGTGACAGACACTAACATAATATTCATAACGCCCACGCCAGCTACCAGAAGGGAAATTCCTGCAATACCGCCAAGTCCGGCAGATACCATGGCGATCATGGAATTTAAGGAGTCCAGCATCTCGCTCATGGCGGTCACATTGTAAAGATCATCATCTTTAAAGGTTTCATAAAGGAAATTCTCGATCAGAGCCGTAGCCTCCGACGCTGTAGTCAGATCCATGATCGTAAACGTGTAGTTGTTGATGTTGGCATTTCTGGCCATTTTAACGGCACAGCTATAAGGCAGCCATACAAAATCATCGGTTCCGCCATCTTCTAAATCATCCTCATCCTGACGTTCCACTACGCCGACCACCCGGTATGCATATCCGCCGATCTTGATCGTCTCGTCAATGGCCTTCTCCGGACTTCCATACAGCTCGCTGGCCACATAATAGCCGATCACACAGACCTTCTGTCTGGACGTAATATCTGAATACTGGATGTTCCGTCCCTGGACCAGATCATAATCCTTGATCGCCAGATAGTCTTCACTCACTCCGCTGACGCTGGTGGAGGACATGGTATCACTGCTATGCTTTACGGTGGTACTCACCGATACCATAGGAGTCATATGGTCAAACAGATCCGTGTGTTCCTCGTAAAATCCATACATCTCATCCACTGATACGGAACGGGACGACAGATTGATCATGTTGACAGAGATCTGATTGGTTCCCAGACTGGCAAAGCTCTCTGTCATATAGGACATATAGGCATTGACCAGACTTACTAAGATAATGACCGAAGCAACACCGATGATAATACCAAGCATGGTCAGAAACGACCGCATTTTGTTGCTCCGTATACTTTTAATTGCCAGCTTGAATGATTGCAGCATAGTCTTTCACATCTCCGTCAAAATTGATCTTACCATCCTTGATCCGTACCACCCGTTTTGCCTCTAAGGCAATGGAATTATCATGGGTGATCATGACGATGGTATTTCCTTCTTCGTTTAACTGTCTCAAAAAATTTAATACTTCCCGGCTGGTCCTGGAATCCAGCGCGCCGGTCGGCTCATCTGCCAGGATCAGGGACGGATCTCCCGCCAGTGCCCTGGCAATGGAAACCCTCTGCTGCTGGCCGCCGGATAACTGGTTGGGAAGATTTTTCCATTTTTCCTCCAGTCCAACCTTTGCTAACGATTTTAAGGCCCGCTCCCTGCGCTCCTGGACAGGCACTCCAGCATATAACAGTGGCAGCTCCACATTCTCCAGCAGATTCAGCTTAGGAAGCAGGTTATACTGCTGGAAAATAAATCCGATCATCTTATTCCGGATCTGTGCAAGCTGGTCGTCGCTCATCTCGCTGACGTCCTCGCCGCCTAAGATATATTCGCCCTCTGTCGGCACATCCAGGGCGCCGATGATATTCATCAGGGTTGATTTACCACTTCCGGATTTACCGACAATGGCCACAAACTCTCCCCGGTCAATGGAGAGGCTGACGCCATCGCTGGCCCGGACCTCCTCATCACCCATATGGTAAATCTTATAGATATTTTTTAATTCAATCAATGGCTCTGCCATATGTTACCTCCATCTTTCATGACCAGGTCGGAGGTTCCTATGGACGGCCACCGCCGCCAGGACCTCCCTGACCGCCGCCACCGCCTGGGCCTCCCTGACCG
>CAKRWX010000044.1 GCA_934418055.1 uncultured Lachnospiraceae bacterium | reverse complement strand
GGACTGCTCTGCCTGCTCCTCGATGGTTGCGCCTGCTACCTGGCCAGTTGCCGGAACTACCGGGATCTGACCGGAAGAAAATACCATATCTCCAAATACCATACCCTGGGAGTATGGGCCGATTGCTGCTGGTGCTTCTGTGGTTACAATTTTCTTCATGTCTTTTTCCTCCTGATTCATTCTATCGGTTGCCGCTCCGATAAGCCTCTAACAGACGGTTGATTCTCTTGGTCGGGCTTAACAGCTCGCTTAAGGAAGCGTCATGGTTTAAATTATCGATGATCAGCGCGATGTATTTGCTTAAATCTACGCTGATGTAGTATGGACGGGATAACAGATCCGGTGTCTGGTATACCAGGTTGGTAGTCAGGACACGGTCGATGAGGCCGTCCTCATAATATTTATCAAACATGCTTAAGCCGTTGGTGAACAGACCGAAAGTCGCGCAGACAAATACTTTTCTTGCTTTTCTTCTCTTTAACTCTTTGGCAACATCTAACATGCTCTCGCCGGAGGAGATCATATCGTCGATGATCAGAACGTCCTTGCCCTCTACGCTGGAGCCTAAGAATTCATGGGCAACGATCGGGTTGCGGCCATTGACGATCTTGGTGTAATCGCGGCGTTTGTAGAACATACCCATATCCAGTCCTAACACGTTGGCAAAATAGATTGCGCGGCCCATACCGCCCTCATCCGGGCTGATGACCATCATGTGATCGCTGTCGATCTGTAACTCGGTCTCGTTCTTTAACAGATATTTGATGAACTGGTAGATCGGCTGAACAGTCTCAAATCCTTTTAACGGAATCGCATTCTGCACACGTGGGTCGTGAGCATCGAACGTGATGATGTTCTCAACACCCATATTTACCAGCTCCTGAAGAGCCAGTGCACAGTCTAAGGACTCTCTGCCGGAACGTTTATGCTGTCTGCCCTCATATAAGAATGGCATAATAACATTGATTCTGTGTGCCTTGCCTGCTGCTGCCGCAATGACACGCTTTAAGTCCTGATAATGGTCATCTGGGGACATATGGTTGGTCATACCGGCCATGGAGTAAGTCAGGCTGTAGTTGCAGACGTCAACCATGATATACAGGTCATCACCACGGATAGAAGATTCAATGGTTCCTTTCGCTTCACCAGATCCAAAACGTGGGGTCTTGGCATCAATAATGTAAGAATCTCTCTGGTATCCGGCAAAAGCGATGGTGGATTTGTGTTCGCTCTCCCGTTCCCGTCTCCAGGTCACCAGGTAATCATTTACCTTTTTTCCCAGCTCTGTACAGCTCTTTAATGGAACCAGTCCCAGAGGTCCTACCGGAATCGTCTCAATCGTCTTCTCTTCGTATATCATGTTCTTCCTCCATTATATATTGCGGCTTACGCCAGTTTCATTTTTAAAGGTGCCTGTTTGACAATCCCGCAAAAATGCGCAGACTTCCCAGGACACCGTTTAAATTTACCTTAACATTATGTGTGAAAATAGTCAAGTTTATCACACGATTTTCGTCCGTATATCGTCCCCATACAGTGGAATAATCGAATACTGGCTGATGATCCTGGAAGAGATACGGTCGGAATAAGTATCCCTTAACATGGTCATGGACAGGTTTGTGGAAATGATCGTGCTTTTCTTCCTCAACAGTCGTTCATTGATGCAGTAAAACAGCTGGGAAGACACGAACGTATTGTTCAGTTCCGTTCCCAGGTCATCGATGATCAGAAGGTCGCAGTCCAGAATGTACTGGTACATGTCCTTCATTTCCTCTTCCGTGTCGTAGTGGAATTTATTTTTGGAAAATACGTCAAATAAATCGTTGGAGGACAGATAGATCACCGACTGGTACTGGTCGATCAGCGCCTTAGCGATGCAGTTGGTCAAAAATGTCTTGCCAACGCCAGTACTTCCAGTAAAAATCAGGTTCCCACCCTTTTTCTCAAAATTCTCCACATATTCCTTGCACCAGGTGTGGACCTGGCGCATATAGTCCGCCACGGTCATCTGGATCTCCGGGATCACCACCCGGTCGTCGTAGTATTCGTAGGAGAAGGAGTCAAAATTCTCCCGCAGAAGCACTTCCTCGATGTTGGACTGGGAGTACAACAGGCGGATCTCCTCTTTTTTAAAACAACGGCATTTCTTGCCGTCAATGTAGCCCGTGTCCTGACATTCCGGGCAGATGTAGTGCATCTCCATATAATCCGCCGGAAATCCAAAGGCGGACAACAGCACCTCTTTCTGCTCCCGCAGATCCTCGATATGCTGCTTTAACTCTTCTTTCGCATTTGTATCCCCATCCAAGAGCCTTCTGGCGCACCGCACCGCCTGGGAACTGATCTCATCCTCGATCTGTTTGATCTGGGGCACCTTCTGGTACACTTCTTCTCTTCTCTGGTCCTGTTCGTACTTATCCTGGAACTGTCGCTGATTGTAAATACGCATGATAGCGTTATACTGGGAATTATTCAGTGACATCTTTTCTCATCCTCTCTCACTTGTGACGGCCAGTATCTTTCTGCGCCGCCGCACATACACCTCTCCTTTTGTAAATGCGCGGGCGCAAAAACCGTTACTCTAGTTTTCACCCAGGCGCTGTTTCAGCCGCTCCAGCACCATTCCGTCATAGTCTGTATTTCTCTGCTCAAAATTATGAAATTTATTCTTCTGTGGTTTTAACTGCGGCTGATTATCCCGGTAGCCGGAAGCTGCCGCAGTCTCCTTCGCCGCTTTCTGGCCTTCCCGCTTCTCATCCTGCCGTTTTACGTCCTCCATGGTCCGTACACCGGCTTTTCTCCACTTATCTAAGATCGAGTCCGCATACTGGAAGCTTGGCTTCTGGATAGCCTTTAATGTCCTTCCACAGGCCTCTAAGATCAGTTCTTTGCTGAACGCCCACTCCTGGAACCAGCGGCGGATGATCTTCACCTCCGCGTCCCCAGGTCTCCGGTCATTTAAGCCAAATGCTTTCATTACTGCGAAGCAGTCGCTGTTGAAGGAAGCCGCCTGATCTCTGGCCTGATTGGCCGTCTTAATGCCGCGCTCATTCCAGCTGAGAGCCACCGTCTCCAAGTAGCGGATGCTCTTATGGTCGTTCTGGGCACAGTATTCCGCTAAGTATTCCAGAAGTTCCGCTGACATATGGAGGGAATCGTAGAGGTAAGCAAATACCTCGCAGTCTCTTGGGGTAAATACTTTGCCCATCAGCTTCTGAGCAATATAGAGAAGCTGGGTAAACTCCTCCTTATCCGCCAAGGCACCCACCTGGGCCGGGGTGTAGTGCTTGCGCTCCTGGGGCTGGGCAGAGGTGGCGGCTACGTTAGTCGAAGCTGCATTCTGGACAATTGTATCCTGAGTCACCGTCTGAACGCCTGCACCCTGGTATCCCGGCTTCTGATAGCCGCGGTTAGACGCTGCCATCTGTGTCTGGGCGTTTCCGGATGACATCTCCTGTCCTCCAAGTCCAGTCCGGTTGCCTGATACACCTTTTGGAGTCAGAATCGCAGAACGCCCAAGCACCGGATTTCCCTCAACTTCTGTCTGGTACGCAGCGGCGCTCTCCATTGGCCCGCCGTCCTGACGTCCCATGACCACCCGGTCGCCCATCTCACTGCGTCCTTGAGCCTCTGCATCCTCCAGCACACCCAGCCGGACCCAGTAAGCGATGGCGCGCTTCACATCCGACTCTGTGTGGTTTAAGGCGTCCGCGATCTCACCCACAGCGATCTCCCGCCCGTCATGGCGCAGCAGATACAGGTACACCTTCACGTATTCCCCGTTAGCCACCGCCATATACCGGTCAATAAACTCATTGGCCACCATGGTGGCATTTACCTGAAACTTACTTCTCATATCTAAAACTCACCCTGTCCCTCTCCACGACTGGTCCCAAAGTCCCAAAAAAGCCCCGAAACAAGCCCTCACCGGCCTTTTGGCCCCCTTGACCCTGATATCTTGACACTATCATAGCACACGTTTTTCCAAAAGAAAATAGATGGAATTTGTCCACCGGCCGATTGTGGATAATGTGGATAATGTGGATTTCATTACCCTTTATCCACGGGAAAAGGGTCGAAATATGTAAAATTTCCTTTAAATACAGGGGGTTTCAAATTGTGAGAATTCATTTTATGTAAATAAAAGAATCCACATAGTTTATCAACGGAAATTGTTGAAAACTATGTGGATAATGTGGATAACTTACTCGCCAAGCAGGTTTTCGCCCACTTTTACTATATCTCCGGCACCCATAGTTATCAACAGGTCGCCGTGCATACAATTTTCTAATAAAAATGTTTCGATCTCATCGAAGCTCTTGAAATAGTGGGCTTTTGTGCCCAGTTTCTCGATCCGCTCTGCGATATCCGCGGAACTGATGCCTAAGGTATCAGTCTCTCTGGCTGCGTAAATATCTGCCAGCACCACCTCGTCTGCTGCGGAAAGCGCCTGGGCAAACTGGTCTAAGAACGCCTTGGTTCTGGTGTAGGTATGCGGCTGGAATACGCACCACAGCTTCTTATGTGGATAATTCTTTGCCGCTGCCAGCGTTGCTGCGATCTCCTGTGGATGATGGGCATAATCGTCGATGATGGTCACGCCGCCAATCTCGCCCTTTTTCTCAAAACGGCGGTTGGTTCCCGTGAATTTCTTAAGTCCTGCGCGGATATGCTCCATATCAATGCCCAGATCCTGGCACAAAGCGATGGCTGCCAGCGCATTGTATACATTATGCTCTCCAGGTACGCCCAGAGTAATCTCCCCCGCGTCCTGTCCATCAATCAGCAGACGGAAGGTTGCCCTTGCAAAATGATCATAAGTGATGTCCTCAGCCCGGTAATTGCTGTCGGCACGTTTTCCACAAGTAACGATCCTACACTCCAGTCCATCCACAATTTCCTCATAGCGGTCGATATCGCTATTGATCACTAATAAACCGTCTTTCGGAAGTTTCTGGGCAAATAACCGGAAGGAATGGCGGATATCATCGATATCCTTAAAGAAATCCAGGTGATCCGCTTCGATATTTAAGATCACTTCCCGGTTCGGGAAGAAGGACAAAAAGCTGTTGGTATACTCGCAGGCCTCGGTCACGAAAAGTTCCGAACCGCCTACCCGGATGTTGCCGCCGATGGAATTTAAGATACCACCTACGGAAATGGTCGGATCTGCGTCCGCCGCCAGTAAGATCTCTGTGACCATGGATGTGGTCGTAGTCTTGCCATGGGTTCCGGAGATGCCCACCGCGTACTGGTAATTCTTCATCATCTGGCCCAGCAGTTCCGCTCTGGTAAGGATCGGAAGTCCCTTCTCCACTGCCGCCGCAAACTCCGGGTTATCCGGGTGTACTGCCGCGGTGTAGACCACCACATGGATGCCGTCAATGATATTCTCTGCTTTCTGGCCATAGAAGATCTTCGCTCCCTTGGCCTCCAGATGCTCTGTCAGCTCTGACTTATGAGCATCAGAACCGGACACCGTAAATCCCTCGTCCATTAAAATCTCTGCCAGGCCGCTCATGCTGATGCCGCCGATTCCAATAAAATGCACATGCTCTGGTTTATTAAAATCTATCTGATACATATTGTTATCCACCCTTTTATTTTATTCACTTACTTGTACTTCTTTTCTGGTAAAAAGTCAATACATACTTATTTCTCCGTGAAATTGGCCTTCTGTTCAAACAGAATATGACGGTAACGCTCCAGAATCGCCCGCAGGCCATTGCCCAGAACGCCGATAGCCAGCACCTCGCCAATTCCCACCGTCACCATGGCAAAGAGGATCATATCCTCAGAACCGTAAGCATAACGAAGTACCCACGGAATGATGATGGTGTTGGAAAGGATCGGAGGCACGCATACAGCCCATTTGTACTCTCTAAGAACATAAGAACCAACCGCTCCGATCAGAGTCGCCAGACTTCCAAAGATCACGTCCAGAGCCGCCGCCCCGCATAACAGATTGGACAACAGACACCCTAAAAATACTCCAGGTACCGCCGCCGGTGTGAAATACGGCAGAATACACAGCGCCTCCGAGATCCGGAACTGCACCGGACCGAAGCTGATGGGCGCAAACAACATGGTCAGCACCACATAAATCGCTGCTATCGCCGCCGCATGAACCATGAAATATGCGGTAAATGTTTTTTTCTGTTTCATTTCTATAAAACTCCCTTGTGTTTCTTTCTATCACTGTCCTTTTCTCTGCTTGCAGTCATAGTTATTATTATTTTACTACATACCAGGTTGTTTTGCAAACCGTGAACAAACCACATCACGCAAAAAGATGGATACAAAAGACATTTTCTGCCTTCTGTACCCATCTTTCTTTTTTCTACAATAAAATACAAGCCACATACATGATCGCACCCACGATGGCCGCCGCCACCAGCGTGATCGGAAGCACCTTCTGAAGCACCTTGCCTTCCTGTCCCATGATTCCAGCAGTAGTACAGCCGAGAACGATGTTTCCAGGGCAGATGGCTGCTCCAATGGCACCGCCTGCAGTCTGCGCGCCAAGAACCGGGGCCGGATTCAGGCCTAAGAAGTTGGCGGTGGCAAGCTGGAAGCTGCCAAATAGGATGTTGGAAGCCATATTGGAACTGGTCATAAAGGATCCAAGGAGTCCGACAATCGGGGAAAGAGCCACATAAGCCTCTCCCATGACGCCTGCAATTCCCTGTGCCATGACGGTGGTCTGTCCGGTTCCGCCCATGACCTTGCTCATGGCGATGAAGCAGATCACGGAGATAGAGGAAGGAATGGTCTTTTTCACGGTCCTGCGGCCGATCATGGCGCCGCTGTCCTCATGAAGCCAGCCTTTGCTCTTAAAATAGAAGAAACCAAAGATGGCGGATACCAACAAAAACATTCCCGCGTGGGTGAAGATGGCCAGCGGGGAGAATGGATCTGCCGCCGGGTCCTCGTAACCGTATCCCGTCACCATACCAGGGAATGCAAAGCCTAATTTCACCTGGCCTAAGAACTCTTTGATCGGTTTCACCAATAAGATCACCAGGGTCAGAATGGTCAGCACAATATATGGAAGAAACGCCTGCAATACGGACATATCTTCCGGCGCGTCCTCTTCTTCCGCAGAACCTGCGCTGCGGTCCATCACCGGGCTATCTTCCACACGCCATGGATCCTTGTACCATGGAGTCCGTCCCAGAGCCACGATAGCGCCGATGGCAACAACCGTCGGTACAAAGCAGGCCAGAGTCGCATTAAACTGGCTCACCAGCATCTGTCCGCCGCCGTGGATGGTGGAGATCACCAGAACCGCTGGAAATCCTTTTTTCAGAGCTTTTCCTTTGCCGTAGAACCAGCACAGCATCATGCCGCTGGTAAAGTTCCAGATCCAGATAAAGGCTGTTGCCCACAGGGAAGTGGCGTTTAACATGGCCACATTATCCACCATGTTCGCCTGGATCGCCAGGGAGTCCCATGCCGCGCCCAGAGTACCATAGGTATTGCCCCAGGTGTGAGCCAGTAATGGAATGATCACCGCCCAGAAGGGACGCATACCAATTCCAATCACCAGCGGCGCACCAACCGCTACCGGCACACCAAATCCGGTGATTCCCTGTAAGAAACTGGTGAATACCCATGCAAGGAGCATGATCTGCAGCAGCTCATTCTGGGTCACTTTGCCCATGCTCTTGCGGAACACCTGGAATGCTTTGGCTTCATTGACCACTTCATATAACAGGATGGCCGTCCAGACTACGATCAGGATCGGAAGAGCACTCCAGACACCCTTTAGCATCTCCATGAACACATGGGGAATGGAGGCTTTGTATACAATCAGGGCACTGACAGCAGATACACATAAACCAATGGGAGCTGCCTTCACAGCTCCCATCTGCAGCTTCACCATCAGTACCAGCAGAACCAGGATCGGAAGAACCGCCATGATCCAGGTAAATATCGTTACTGGTAATGTCATAATGAATAAATCCTTTCTTTTACCACTGGCCGTAGATCATATGCGGCAGCCACAAGCTGATCTCAGGCACATACGTAATGATCAGCAGCGCGATCAGGGACATAACGATAAATGGCATTGCTCCCTTGGCAACCTTTAACATCGGCTGCTTGGTGATACTTGCTGCAACGAACAGGTTCAGACCAAAAGGAGGTGTAAACATACCGATGGCTGCGTTTACTACCATAACGATACCTAAGTGAACGATATCAATACCTGCGGACTGTGCGATCGGCAGGAATAACGGTCCAAGAATCGTAGTTAAAGAAGCGCCATCCATGAACATACCGCCGATCAGCAGAATAATATTCATCATCAGCAGGATCACTGCCTTCTTACTGGAAACACCTAATACTGCATCAGCGATCGCTACCGTGATTCCTTCAGAGGTCAGGATAAATGCGAATACTGAAGCTGCTGCTAACAGGATCATAACCTGGATGGTGGTCTCAGCAGATTTCAGGACGCAGTTGATAAATTCCTTGAAGTTCAGTTCCCGGTAAACGAACAGGGAAACCACGATGGAGTAAACAGCTGCAACTGCCGCTGCCTCGGTTGGGGTAAATACGCCGCCGTAGATACCGCCCAGGATGATGATCGGAACGCCCATGCCCCAGATGGATTCTTTGATGGCAACCAGACGCTCGCCCCAGGTCTTTCTGGTCTCACGCTGGATCTCCGGATGACGTTTTGCGTAGAAGAAGGTATATACCACGAAGCTGAGTCCGTATACGATACCTGCACCGAAACCAGACATGAACAGGGCTCCGACAGAAGCACCGGTTACGGTTCCGTAAACGATCATATTGACAGAAGGCGGAATGATGATACCTACGGCGCCTGCCGCAGTGATGACACCTGCGGAGAACTCTTTGCTATAACCTTTCTCGATCATAGCCGGGTATAACAGAGCGCCGATGGCAACAACGGTTGCCGGGGAAGAACCGGAAATGGCACCGAAGAACATACTTGCTAAGATCGCAGTCATACCTAAACCGCCTGGAATATGTCCAACGAACGCATTTGCCAGGTTGATGATTCGTTTGGAGATACCGCCCTCACTCATTAAATTTGCAGCGAGAACGAATAACGGAATACTCATCAGGGAGAACTTGTTGATACCGGCAAACATTCTCTGGATGATGATAGTCGTATCCATATTACTGAACAGCAGGAAAGATGCTGTTACAGAACCGCACAGTGCGATGAAGATCGGGACACTGGCAGCCAGCATTACTAACAATGATACAAACAAAAATACGGTCATGCCTCTGCGCCTCCTTTTCCGATCAGTCCTTTCACACTGTCAATCAGTTTTAAGATAAAACGGAAGGTCATCACACCGCCGCCAACTGGGAAGGACAGGTAGATCCACCACAGCGGAATCTGCATTGCTGCGGATTTCTGGTTGTTAGCCATCATGGAACCAACCAGACGGGCGCCGGAGGTCAACAGTACGATGGAAAATGCCAGACAGATCACATAAACGATCAGCGCCAGCACCTGTTTTACTTTTTCATTTTTGATCATATCCGGGATCGCAGTAATTCTCATATGGGCGTCAGAACGGACACAGGCGCCGCAGCCGCCACAGACGATCCAGATAATCGCATAGTTGGCATATTCATTAGACCAGACAATGCCAGATTTGAAGCAGAAACGCATGATAACATTGGCAAACAGGATGAACGTAGTGCTTAACATACCGATCACCAGCATGGCGTTCTCTGCGTAAGAAACCCATTTATCAATTTTCTTCAGCATAATTATTTTTCCTTTATAAATGCACCATTCCCAAACCGGAAATGGTGCATCCTCATTGATGTCTCTCTTAAGTTACTTAAAAACCTTATTTGTTGTACTTGTCAATGATCTCATACGCCTTGTCCAGGGTATCAGAACCGATGACATCACGATATTTCTCATGAACTGGTTTCATAACTTCTGTCAGTGCTGCGATCTCATCAGCGGTCAGCTCATTGACTTCACAGCCAGCTGCCTTGATGGTCTCGATGTAACCAGCCTCACGGTCGATGGTCATCTGACGCTCTTCCTGAACTGCCTCAGTTGCTGCGTCGTCGATGATCTTCTGGATGTCCTCTGGAAGAGTATCCCAGAAGCTCTTGGAGAACAGCAGTGCATATGCCAGATATGCATGGTTGGAAATCGTGCAGTTCTTCTGAACCTCATAGAACTTCATGCTGACGATGGATACTAATGGGTTCTCCTCGCCGTCAACCGTACCGTTCTGCAGTGCGTTGTAGGTCTCACCAAAATCGATTGGTGTCGGGTTCGCACCCAGAGCCTTGAACTGATCCAGGATCAGCGGGGAGCTCATGGTACGGAAGTTTACGCCCTTGAAGTCATCTGGGGTATGCAGTGGTTTATTAGCAGTGAACTGCTTGAAACCAGACTCCCAGAAGTTGATGCCCTTGAATCCGATGTCGCCCATTGGATCCAGTAACATGCTCTTGAACTCTGCGTCATCCAGAGCGCCGTAGCAGGCATCTCTGTTCGGGAATACGAATGGCAGATCCAGTAACTGTAATGGAGCGTAGAAACCGGACAGTTTTGCTGTCGGGATCAGAGCTGCCTCTACAGAACCAGTCTGAAGCATCTCAGCAACTTCCTCATCAGAACCCAGTGTATTGTTCGGGAAGATCTGGATCTGAACAGCGCCGCCGCTCTTTTCTTCCACCAGATCTTTAAATTTTACAAGACCTTCATGCTGGGAAGAATCCTCAGCCAGATCGTGATGCAGTTTAATCTTGTAAGTTTTTCCAGAAGCTGCTGCCGCCGCTGTTGTCTCAGAACCGCCAGCTGCTGCTGTTGTTCCTGCATTGCCGGAGCTGCTTCCACCACATGCTGTCAGGCCGAATGCCATGACAACCGCCATAGAAAGTGCCAGTAATCTCTTTTTCATCAATTTATCCTCCTGATTGAATTTCCTAAATTGTGGATACTTTCGCGTTATTTTACTCAATTCCCAGTTTCTTTGCGTAAGCTTCCAATGCCTTCTCAAAGCATCCTAAAGGAGCCCGTACGGTACCAGCACCTACCTGACCGATTCCGGCTACCTTGTGGGCAATACCAGTGTTGATCAGAGGAGTGATTCCGGTAGCAACGACTTTACGGATATCAATTCCCAGTGGAGATCCCTTGAAATCCCATGTTGGGATCACAAAGTTCGGGTTATGAGTGATACAGATCTGCTGCATCTCGTTGGATACTCTTAAAGCATCCTCAAATCCGCCTGCACCGACGAAACGGGTAACGCCTGGAGCCGCGATCATGGACATACCGCCCACGCCGACTGTCTCTGTGATGGCGCTGTCGCCGATATCTGGGTTACCGTCTGCCTCACAGAAACCTGTGAAGTACAGTCCCTTTGGTGTGTTAACCGGAGCAGTGAACCATTCATCTCCCATACCACTGATACGGATACCGAAGTTGCGTCCGTTACGTGTCATGGCAGTTACCACACAGCCCTCTTCTAACTTTCTGGCTGCATCTGCGATGGACTTGCCAGTTGCCATCATGACATTTAAGAAGAACTGGTCTGTATTTGCCAGGAACTCTACTACCTGCTGGATCTCTTCCCGATCCCAGTCAAGAGCGATGATTAACGGAACCACTTCTTTCATGAAGTTCAAGGTTGCCGCGATATTTCTCTGATGGAACTCATCACCCATGGTAATTGCTTTCGCGATAATGACATTTAAGTTGATTCCGCCCTCTTTCGAACGGACCGCTGCGCCCAGAACCGGGCCTAATACCTTCTGCATCCAGGTCAGACGGTCTACAACCTCCTTGGAGTACGCGCCGAAACGAAGTACCTTACCAATTCCCTCATTCATGATACAGTACGCACGGGTGCCATCCAGACGGTTCTCTACAACCATCACTGGCATGTTAGCAGAAGTGATGCCTCCCATCGGGCCTACAGCATGTACATGGTGGCATGGAATGAATTTCACGCCGCCAGACTCCAGAAGGGCTTTTGCCTCCTCCTCAGTCTCACACCAATGCTCGAACAGGATCGCTCCAATACAGGAACCCTGCATCGGGCCTGTCATATCCTTGTACTCAATTGGCGGGCCTGCATGAAGCAGAACTTTGCCGTTTAATTCCGGAATCACGCTGACTGCCGGAACTACATCGATCAGGAATGGCTGGGCATCCTTGAAACGCTCCACAACTTTCTGGTTCATTGTATCAATTTCTTTGCGTTTATTCAACTCATTTATTAAATGAATGAAATGCTTATTGCCGCCAGCCATTGGTTTCCAGTCGAACTGGACGCTGGTTCCGTTGTAAGCCACGATGGAATCGTTGAAGCTGCGGACGCCAACGTTGATCACACGTGGTTTGGTATTTAACAGCTCCATGACTTTCTCGTCTGGCTCCGGAAGTGGAGTCTCGTCCACTGCCGCCTCTACATGGCCACGGCTGTTTTCTTTATAATCAATACCTTTTAATTTCAGTGCTA
>CAKRWX010000043.1 GCA_934418055.1 uncultured Lachnospiraceae bacterium | reverse complement strand
ATTCTGTTGTAATCACCTGTTCTCATTCTGGTAATACACCAGAGACTGTAAAGGCAACAGAGGTTGCAAGAGCCAAAGGAGCAACAACCATCGCATTATCCAATCTTGTAGATTCTCCACTGTGGAAAGCAGCTGAGTATCCAATCCACTATGATTGGGGTAAAGAGGCAGATGCCAGTGATTTAAATAAGGCAGTATTATACTCCCTGATCTTCCGGATTCTGGATGCGGTTGCACCAAGTGATAAGTTTAAAGAGGGTATTGCTTCTGTAGAGCATATCAACGATGTTCTTGAGAAAGCAAAAGCACAGTATGCAGATACCTTAAAAGAGTGGGGCAAGAAATATAAGAGAGAGAATCTGATCTATACCATGGGCAGCGGCGCCTGCTACGGTGAGGCTTATTCCTTCGCAATCTGCCTGTTAATGGAGATGCAGTGGATCCATTCTAACTGCATTCACTCTGGTGAGTATTTCCATGGTCCATTTGAGGTAACTGATTATGATGTTCCATTCATCATCATCAAGGGACTTGGCTCTACCAGACCACTGGATGAGAGAGCATACAACTTCTGCAAGAAGTATTCTGACAGCATTATGTTAGTTGATTGTGAGGACTTTGATATGACCGGTATCGCTGAGAGCGTAAGAGAGTACTTTGCACCATTGGTTGCAGGCGCAGTTCTTCGTTCCCTGGCTGATGAGTTCGCATATCAGAGAGGCCATGATCTTGGCGTTCGCCGTTACATGTGGAAGATGGAATATTAATTTCAGGACATTGAGGAACTGAATGGACGATTCCAGATTATATCGGTAAAAGGACGACGGGGTTCTGGCATTTAAGGAAAGCTGGATTCCGTCGTCTTATTACAAAGAGTGACAGGAGGATATTATGATGAAAATGAAACACGCAGCAGCATTATCCATGGCAGCGCTGATGGGCCTTTCCTTAGTAGGATGTGGTGGAAGCAGCACTGGAACAGAAACTACAGCCGCAGCAGCAGATACAAAAGTGGCAGATACAAAAGCAGCAGATAACGCAGGCTCCGCAGACGGAGAACAGGTGGTTATTAATTTCTTCCATCGCTGGCCAAATGATCCAAAGAACTCCATGTTCAAGGAACTGGTTCAGGAGTATATGGATGAGAATCCAAACGTGACCATCAATATGGACTGCATTTTAAATGATCAGTACAAAGAGAAGATCCGTATGATCGTTGGTACCGATGAGGTTCCGGATATTTTCTCTTCCTGGTCCGGTACATTCGCACAGGAAATGATCGCTTCCGGCAATGTCGCTCCATTAAATGATATGTATGAGGCTGATAAAGACTGGTCTTCCCAGATCGCCCAGGCAAGCGTGGATAAATTCACATTTGACGGACAGATCTATGCAGTTCCGTGGTCTCAGGATGGTAAAGTATTCTACTACAATAAGAAAATTTTTGAGGAGAACAATTTAACCGTTCCAACCACATGGAATGAATTTATCGCAACACTGGACGCATTAAAAGCAGCCGGTTATGAGACTCCAGTCATCGCAGGTCTGGCAGACAGCTTTGAGTCCCTTCACTACTTAGGAACCATGAACCAGAGAATGATCGATCCAGAGACTCTGGCAAAGGATTACGATGCCGCAACTGGTGAATTCACAGATCCTGGATACACAGAGGTTCTGGAAAAATGGCAGCAGTTAACCTCCTACATGGGAGAGATGAGCACAGCCATCGATCATGAGACTGCAAGAAATACCTACTTTGCAACCGGTGAAGCTCCAATCATGTACTTACAGTTTGCAGAGATCCCGATGTTAGAGAAATCCATTCCGGATGATTTTGAGTATGGTTTCTTCAACTTCCCTGCATTTGAGGATGGCAAGGGTGATCCAAATGAGTTGACAGGAGCTCCAGAAGGCTTTATGATCAGCAATAAAGCAAAGAACCCAGAAGAGTGCCAGAAATTCTTAAAATGGCTGGTAAGCAAGAAGGGCGGCGAGTACTTAACCACAAAATGTGGTGATATCTCCTCCGTTGCAGGCGCAGTAGACGAGACCAATGCATTACCGGCTCAGTTAGAGGCTATGGATATTATCCAGGGCGCAAGCAAATTAACCCCTTGGTTTGACAACGCATGTGATCCGGCAGTATATACCGTATATGGCCAGATGGCACAGGCAATCGCTACTGGTGATGAGACACCAGAGAGCGCTATGGAGCAGGTAAGAGAGGCAGCAGCTTCCTTACACTAATCAGCGATCCGTCGGCTGGCGGAGAGCATGCAAAATGAAGTTTGTCAGGGGCAGCCATAAGCTGTCCCTGGGGCAGACGAAAAGATGGGATGGATGATTTTGACGAAGAAAAGAAATTTTGAAGCATTTATTTTTGTAGTACCGGCGCTTCTGATCCTTGGTACATTTGTATATTTTCCTTTAATTAAAAATATTATATACAGCTTTCAGTCATTTACACTTTCTTCAACTACCAGGGAATGGGTGGGACTGGCTAATTACAAGCAGCTTTTTTCCGACAAGATTATCCTTGCCTGTCTGAAAAACAATATCCTCTATGCAGTGATCTCCATTATCGTACAGGTCGGTTTTGGACTGGTACTGGCGGCTGTTCTGGAGGATGCAGTATTCCAAAAAGCTGCACCATTTTTTAGAAGTGTTTATTTTATTCCAACGGTTATTTCCATGACCGTTGTGTGCCTGTTGTTTAAATTTGTGTATAATCCGCAGATGGGCCTGTTGAACAGCTTTTTACAGGCAGTAGGATTAGACAACCTGACAAAGATCTGGCTGGGAAGCAAGAAAACTGCCATGTATGCGGTGATCGCTGTATCCCAGTGGCAGAGTACCGGATATGTCACCATGCTTTTTATCGTGGCGATCCAGAAAATTCCGAAAGATTTATATGAAGCTGCGGAAGTAGACGGTGCGGGAAAGATCAAAAAGTTCTTTTATATTACCGTTCCGCAGGTGAAACAGATGTTCTTTGTCACAATGATCTTGACAGTAGTAGGCGCGTTTACCGTCTTTAATGAACCATATATCTTAACTGGCGGCGGTCCTGGTACGGCGACCATGGTATTGTCCCTGCATATGTACCAGACCGGATTTATCAAAAATAACATGGGCTATGCTTCCGCCATTGCAATGCTGATCTTTGTGATCACGGCTGTGTTATCTTCTGTGCAGTTCTTCAGCTATGGCACAGAAAAGGAGGGACGCTGATGGCTAAAAAACAATTAAAACGAAAAAGAATCGGAGTGGGAGAGGTGATCTGGTTTCTTGTTCTTTCTCTCCTGGCCTTCCTTATTATTTATCCCTTGTGCTGGATCCTCATGTCCTCCTTCAAGGACTATCAGGGAATCTATGGTGATGTCTGGGGCCTGCCTAAAAAATGGCTCTGGAGCAACTATGTGACTGCATGGAATAAGGGTATTTCCCTTTACTTCGTAAACAGTTTGATCGTCACCATCGCTACCTTGATCGGCGTGGTGTTTGTAGCATCCTTTGCGGCATTTGGTGTGTGCCAGATCAAAGGAAAACTGGGAAACTTTGTGTTCCTGTTCTGCCTGTGCGGACTGCTTCTTTCCCCGCAGGTATGCTTACTTCCGTTATTTATGTTATTAAAAACCCTGAAACTGAAAAATACCCTGTGGGCCATGATCCTTCCGTATATTGCATTCCGGCTTCCGGTGTCCATTATGCTGATCCGCTCTTTCTTCGTAGGAATTTCCAAGGAGATGGAAGAGGCGGCCATCATTGACGGTGCAACCTTATTCCAGATTTATAAGACCATCTATCTGCCATTGTCCAAACCGATCATGTCTACAGTCATTATCATGACGGCATATTATGCATGGAATGAATTCGTGTTTGCAACGATCTTTGTGGACAGCTCCAAGCTTCGTACCATTCCGGTTGGTCTGATGACCTTCAGTGATGGTCTGATGACGGAGTGGGGCGTGGTTCTGGCTGGTATGGTGATTGCCTGCCTGCCGATCATGATCCTGTTTATTGCAATGCAGAAGAACTTCGTCAGAGGCATGACGGCTGGTTCTGTGAAGGGCTGATCAAACGGGGACAAAAAAGAAAACCTGTGAGTATTATTTTACGAAAAATGGAGGAGATAGTGATATGAAGCTGATTGCGATCGGTGATAATGTAACCGACTGTTATATGGATGAGGGAGTATATTTCCCAGGCGGCAATGCTGTCAATGTAGCAGTAAACTGCAAGAAAAATGGCGCGGAAAAGGTCAATTATATTGGTGTTTTTGGTGATGATGAGCGTGCAGATTACATCAAGCAGTGTCTGACGGAGGAGGGTGTTACCTATGACCGTTCCAGAAAGGTATATGCCCACACCGCGCAGCCAAGAGTTTATTTAAAGGATGGAGACCGGGTGTTCGCGCCGGGGCTCCGTGACAGCTGTCAGCATTTGTTTTCTATTAAGATCGTAAAAGAAGATGAAGAGATCATTAAGGAGTATGATATCTGCCATACCAGCTGCTATTCCAATCTGGAGTATGAGCTGGAAGAGCTGGCAAAAATCTGCAGCGTATCTTTCGACTTTTCTGAGAAGAGAGACGAGGAGTACCTGGAGAGAACCTGTCCGTATCTGACCTTTGCGTTCTTCTCTGGTTCTGATATGAGCGAGGAGGAATGTGAGAAATTTGCAAAGCATGTCCATGAACTGGGAACCAGGATCGTAGGCATCACCAGAGGCTCTAAGGGTGCGATTTTCTACGATGGAGAGAAGTTTTACCATCAGGGTATCAAAAAAGTGGATGCAGTGGATACCATGGGCGCAGGAGACAGCTTTATTGCAGGATTTCTGACTGCTTATGGTGATGGAAGACCTATGGAAGTGGCTCTGGATTACGCAGCAGAGCGTTCGGCTCTTACCTGCACGGTGAGAGGCGGATTTGGTCATCCACATCCATTAGACTAAGACAGTTGTGAAAAAGTGAAGGATAGTAAGGGTTGAATGAGAAATGGACTGGTGTGAACGATGCAGCAGTCCATTTTGGATTTTATCTCAAAAGCCGGGGAGAAACAGGAGGGAGAAACATGCTATACATGGATTATCATGTACATTGCCAGAATTCGCCGGACAGTTCAGAACCTCTGGAGGAGATCTGTAAGGGGGCAGTGGACGCAGGAATTAACGAGATCATGATCACAGATCATTACGAGATGTTCACAGATGATTTTGGAAGAAAGGCGTATCAGCCGGAGTATTTAACGCAGTGTCTGGAGTCTGTGCTGCAGTGCCGGGAGAAATTTAAAGACCAGCTTTATGTAGGATTTGGAACAGAACTGGGGCAGATCCACCTTCAGCCAGCGGCAGCCGCACAGGTAACGAGAGAATTTCCCTTTGATTTTGTCATTGCTTCCTTTCATAAAATTGACAATTTGGATCTAAAAGGATATGATTATCATAAGACAAATTGCAGGATCTTGAAGGAACGATATCTGGATGGCTTGCTTGCGATCGCCAGAACAGGGGATTTCGACTGTATGGGGCATGTGGATCTGATCAAGCGTTATGCAGCGGGTCAGGGAGTCAGCATACGGCTGGAAGAGGATGAAGAGGCGGTCCGGGAGCTGTTCCGGATTCTGGTAAACAGAAATAAGGGAATCGAGATCAATACATCAGGCCTTCGGCAGGCTGTGAAAGAACAATTTCCGTCGAGGATGCTTTTGAAGTGGTATCGGGAAGAGGGCGGGACCATTGTGACGGTCGGTTCTGACGCCCACTGCAGACAAGATGTGGGAAAAGGTATCCAGGAGGCAGAAAAACTGCTCCAGGAACTTGGTTTCCCCTATATCAGCAGGTTCCGTGAAAGAAAGCTGCTGCAAGAGAAAGTCATGATTCGGTAGGTCTTGGAATTACGCCGTTACAAAATATAATTGGATAGGAGAAAAAGTCATGCTGGATCAGAATGCGTCCATACCGTTGTACGAACAACTGAAAAATGCGATCAGAAAAGAAATCGATGAAAAGAAGTATTCCTCCGGTGATCGTATGCCAAGTGAGGCAGAATTAGAAAAGCTGTATAATGTCAGCAGAATTACTGTGCGCAGGGCGATCAAAGAGCTGTGTGATGAAGAAGTGCTGGTCAGAAGACAGGGGAAAGGAACCTTTGTCATTGGTGAGGAGAACAGGGCCAGGCTGGATTGTGGGGTTGAGGGATTTCATGAGTCCATTCGAAAGAATGGAAGAAGTGTGTCGTCAGAAATTGTGGATAAGCAGATCATAAAAGTGACTGCATCTTATGCAAGAGATCTGGAAATAGATTTGGATGATGAGGTTGTTTATCTGAAGCGTGTGATGTATGCGGATAACAAGCCGATCATGATCGACAATAACTATATTCCGGTGAAACGTTTCCCTGGGATTTATGAGAAGCTGACGGGAGATGTGTCACTCTATAAGCTGTTAGAAACCGAATATGGGGTTTTTCTGGAGAAATACTATAAGGTCTTGAAGGTCCAGAAAGCCAACAAAGAGATGAGCCGGTTGTTGAAATGCAAAGTAGGGGATCCTATGTTTGATCTGTTTAAGCTGACTTTTGATAAAAATGGCAGACCACAGATCATATCCGTGTCGATATTAAAGGGCGAAGATACCTATTATGTGCTCTCGAATGAAGAGGGAGATGAGATCAAACACAGCGGCATGAGGTGGAAGTTTTAACGGAGTTGATCCGTGTAATAAATATGGTAATTAATATGGTACCTAACATGATAAGAATGGGCAGTTTTGAGAATAAGGAAGTGATTCTCAAGGCTGCTTTTTTTGTCGAAAACTTTTTTGGATCAGCTTCCCTGGTTTGACAAATTCTGCATGGCAAACCTCCTATAATGTGGTTTATGAGACAGGGGGCTGTTTAAGGGTTTGAGATACGAATGGTACATAGACCTTTACCTGCTGATAAATATTCTGATGGATGCCGGACTTTTATGGAGTCTTGGCAAAAGCTTTCAGATACCGCTGCGCTGGAGGCAGATCGTGGCCGGTGCGGCATTTGGAGCAGTGGGAGCCTGTGGAGAAGTGTGGATACGGCTGCAGTTTTTGGATATTGGCACAAAAATGAGAGTGCCGGCGGAAAAAGCTTTTGTGGGAATCCAGGTGATCCAGGTCGTACTGTTGCTGCTGTTTCCGGCAGGTATGATCCGCCTCTGCTTTGGACGGAGAGATTGGAGAACCTTTCTGAAGCTGTATGTGATGCTGTATCTGGAAGCATTTCTTGCCGGTGGGATTCTGGAAGCAGTCCGGCAGCAGGTAGAAGTCCGGGGCGTTCCTTTCTGGGCCGTTTTCTTTTTGACTGCAGGCGTATTCCTTCTGATCCGTTTTTTCTATCTGTTTTATCAGGATGTAAAGGCAGAACGGAAGTACTGTTATCCGGTTGTCCTGAAATATGGAAAGCAAAAGGTTAATGCCATTGGATATCTGGATACCGGAAATCAACTGGTAAGGCCGAAAGACCGGGTACCGGTGCATGTGGTATCAGAGCAGGTCTGGAAGCAGCTTTTTGATGTGGCAGATAAGGAAGAAAAGATACCAGGAGAGATCATTCCATTTTCCACCATTGGAAATCCATATGGGCAGATGGAAGCGATGCAGATCGAGGAAATACTTTTGAAGTTCGAACACGGAAGGAAAAAAGTCCTGGAAAAACCATGGATCGCCAGAGCGCCATTTCCCATCAGCAGGGGAAACCGGTACCAGATCCTGCTTCACGGAGAAACAGATCCTGAAAGCACCATGTCCCAAGAGTAAAACAAGGATGAGTAACTGAAACATGTGAAAACAGTTGCGAATATAAAAAACGCAGGAAAATGATCTGGCGAAAAGGAGGACAATGGTATGGTGTTTAAGGTTGCAGTATCGAATCGGTTCCAGTTTAAGGCGGTTCCGTCTTTCAGGACCATGTTATTTCCAAAGGAGGGCGAGATCCATTATATCGGTGGAGCGGATATTCTGCCAGCGCCCTTAGACAGCAGAGAAGAAGCGAGACTGATCGGGCTTTTAGGTACGGAACAGGAAAAAGAGGCAAAAGCAGCTTTGATCGAGCATAATCTGAGGCTGGTGGTGTACATTGCCAAGAAATTTGATAACACCAGCGTAGGCGTGGAAGATCTTATCTCCATTGGAACGATCGGTCTGATCAAAGCCATCAATACTTTCAAGGCAGACAAAAATATCAAACTGGCCACTTATGCGTCCCGATGTATCGAAAATGAGATCCTGATGTATCTGAGACGGAATAACAAGACCAAGATGGAGGTGTCCATTGATGAGCCGTTAAATGTGGACTGGGATGGCAATGAGCTTCTGTTATCAGATATTCTGGGAACAGATGACGATGTGATCTCCAGGGACATTGAAAATGAAACGGAGAAAAGTCTGTTAAATATGGCAATCGACCGGTTAAATCCGCGGGAGCAGAAGATCATCCAGCTGCGCTATGGAATCGGCAGGGAGGACGGAGAAGAACTGACGCAGAAAGAAGTGGCAGATATGCTGGGGATTTCCCAGTCTTACATATCCAGGCTGGAAAAAAAGATCATGAAACGGTTGAAAAAGGAAATGATCCGATTTGAACAGATCAGCTGAGCGACCGCTGTTATGGTTGATTCCCCTGGAAAAATGCTTTACAATAGGGAAGATAGCAGGATTGCGGGAGCACAGTGAGCGCAGGGAGAAAAAGGGGAATTGGCAGTGAAACAGAAGAAAACAGCTTCCATGAAGCAGAAGTTCGCATATATGGCCGTCACCATGGTGGCGGCTTCTTTTGGTGTTTTTTTATGCCTGTATCTGGTGGTCAGCGGCATTATGGGACAGACCAGGCGGATTATGGATGATAATGACCGGAATGCCAGGTTCCAGACTCAGATGGAGGCAGAAGAGAATGCGTTTCGCCATTGGGTCGAGGGAAACGATGGGAATGCAAGGGAAGAGCTGGAGAACAGGATCAGAGAGACAACCTTAACTGTTAAAAAATTAACGGAGAAAAAGGATCCGGCAAAGCCGGAGGTCTATCGTTCTTTGTGGGCCATTGAGAAAAGCTATGAGGTCTATTGTGTCAAAAGAGACGAAGTTATGGAGATGGATCGGAGCAAAGCGGAATTTTCCAGAGCGTTATATGAAATTTATGATATGCAGGGGTATCTGATCCAGTATGGAGGGAATCTGACCCAGGCGGTGATGAAGGAAGGAAACAACGCTTATCTTCAGGGAGAAAATCGCTTTAGGCTGATTCCACTGGTGGTAGTATTTGCAGCGGTGATGATCGCCGGGATCGCAGTCTATGCAGGAAAGTACATTGACAGGTCTCTGATCGAACCTATCGTGGCGCTGTCCAGAGAGGCAGAGCGGGTGGCAGCTAATGATTTTGAGGGTCAGCTTCCAGGTTATGACCAGGATGATGAGATGGGGCACCTGCTGAAGGCATTTGGCAAAATGAAGGAGTCTACTCAGGAATCTCTCCGGACGATCCAGGAGAACAGTGAGTTGCAGATCCAGCTGGAGAAAGTGCAGCTGCAGATGCTGAAAAGCCAGGTAAATCCCCATTTCCTGTTTAATACGTTGAATATGATCTCCTGCATGGCGCAGTTAGAAGAGGCAGATACCACAGATAAGATGATTCTGGCTATGAGCCGTCTGTTTCAGTATACACTAAAATCATCGGAATCCACGGCGCCTTTATCCAATGAGATCGCGGTGGTGAAAGATTATCTGTATCTCCAGAAAATGCGGTTTGGAGAGCGGGTACAGTATGAGATCGACGTGGAGGATGATACAGAATACCGGATGGTACCGTCCTTTATCCTGCAGCCCCTGGTGGAGAATGCGGTGATCCACGGGATCTCCGGTCAGGCAGCCGGCGGTTTTATCCGGGTGAGGAGCTGGACAGAAGGAAAGAAGCTGTGGCTGTCGGTGGAAGACACAGGAGCCGGTATGGGACCGGAGCAGGTAGAACAGCTGAATTCTGGAAAATGGAAGGGAAAAAGCGGACACGGTGTGGGACTTGGTAATATCATAAAGAGGGTGCGGATCATGTATCAGGATGGTCAGGTGATCGTGAAAAGCGAGAAGAAAAAAGGTACCTGTATCATGATCGGATTTACGGATATGAAGGGAGAAATATAAATGGGACAGATCAAATTGTTGCTGGCGGATGACGAGAGGATCGAGCGTTCAATCCTGTACCGGAAGCTTTCCAGAGAATTAGGAGAGGAATGCGAGTTTATTCAGGCGGAAAATGGATCAGAGGCGGTAGAACTGTTTAAAGAGCATCATCCGCAGATCGCAGTGCTGGATATTGCCATGCCGGAGCTTGATGGCATCGAGGCAGCGTCCATGATCCGTCAGATGGATGAGGACTGCGTGATCATTTTTCTGACTGCGTATAGTGATTTCCAGTATACCAGACAGGCGATCAGGCTGCGGGCACTGGATTATCTGACCAAGCCTTACGATGAGGAAGAGTTATTTGCGGTGCTGGAGACGGCGGTGTTCCAGGTGAAGAAGCGGATGGAAGCGGAAAAACAGGAAGCGGAAGACCGGCTGGCTGGAGGTATGCCAAAGCCGTGCGAACCTGGAGCTGCGGTGCCTGAAAAGGGTGTTGTGGAAAAAGAGAGTGATCTTATGCTGGAACTGGATATGGATGATATTCCGGAGGATTCAGGTGCCATGAGCGATAAAACCATGCGGGAGATCCGGGATTTCGTCAGCCAGAATTATATGCATGACATTTCCATGCAGGATGCGGCAAATTATATGCGGTATTCTGATACCTATTTCTGCCGTCTGTTCAAGCAGGGGTTTGGGTGCAACTTTACCACCTATCTGACCCGTTACCGGATGAAGGAGGCAGTACGCCTGCTGAAAAATACAGAGCTTTCCGTGAAGGAGATCGCTCTAAAGACCGGATATCCGGATTCTAACTATTTTGCAAAGGTATTTAAGCGGATCAATGGTGTGATCCCAAGTGAATTTCGGGGATGAAAAAAATGGAAAGACAGAATTTTTCGGGTAATGGCAGAATTTTACGGTATGCTTTTTGTATAAAAATTGATACAATGAGGAACGTTGTTAATAAATCAGCAAACTGGATCATTTGTTTTTTAATATGCTTATGTCTGGCGGGCTGCGCCAGATCATCAGAGATGGGAGAAAACTCCAATACAGAATACATCCTTTCTTATGCGGAGAACCAGCCGGAGGGACATCCTTCTACGAAGGCAGCAAGATATTTTGCAGACCTGGTGGAGGAAAGGACAGAGGGCAGAATCCGGATAGAAGTGTATCCGGAAGGCAAGCTGGGCGATGAGCTTTCAGCGATCCATCAGGTTTCTTATGGAGGGATTGATTTCGCCAGGGTTTCCCTGGCAACTGTGGCGGAAAATGGATCTGACGCAGAGGTTCTGATGCTTCCCTATTTATACAGTGGAAGAGAACATATGTGGAAGGTGTTAGACGGGCCGATCGGAACAGAAATGCTTTCTGATTTTACCGATCAGGGACTTGTGGGACTGGCCTGGTTTGACGGCGGCGCGCGAAGCTTTTATACGGTAGGCAGCCCTGTTCATGGACCGGAGGACCTGAGGGGTTTGAGAATCCGTGTCCAGGATTCGGAACTGATGGCAGAGCTGGTGACCGCTCTTGGCGCGGAGCCGGTAAAAGCAGTGTATGCGGATGTTTATAAGCTGCTGGATCTTGGTCAGGCAGACGGCGCGGAAAATAATCTTCCATCTTATGCGGCGGAAAATCATTATAAGCTGGCAAACTATTACACATTGGATGAACACAGCCGGATTCCGGAGCTTTTGGCGGTTTCAAAAGAAACCATGCGGAGGTTGGATAAGAAAGACCGGGAAGTGATCCGCCAGTGTGCCAGCGAGGCATCTGCTTATCAGAGGCAGCTTTGGCAGAAGTACGAAAAGGATGCCATGGATACGGTAGAAGACGCCGGATGTCAGATCATTTCCCTGTCACAGGAAGAAAAACAGGCATTTAAAAAAGAGACAGCCTCTTTGTGGAAAGAATATTTTCCGGGAAAGGAGGCTCTGATAAAAGAAATCCAGGATGCACAGTAATCAGGAGGATTCTTTATGAAGAAAAAGGGGAAACTGTTTACCGTGTGTGTGGCACTGGCAGTTGCAGCAGGGACTCTTACCGGCTGCGGCTCAGTGACCGGTGGGAAACGGATCGTAAGAATTTCCCATGCACAGTCAGAGGAACACCCGGAGCATCTGGGGCTTTTGGCATTTAAAGAGTATATTGAGGAAAATCTGGGCGATAAGTACGAAGTCCAGATCTATCCAAATGAGTTATTAGGAGCGGCGCAGAAGGCCATTGAGTTAACACAGACCGGCGCCATTGATTTTGTTGTGGCAGGTACTGCCAATTTGGAGACCTTTGATAAGACCTATGAGATCTTCAGCATGCCATATCTGTTCGATTCTGAGCAGGTGTAT
>CAKRWX010000042.1 GCA_934418055.1 uncultured Lachnospiraceae bacterium | reverse complement strand
GCCAGGCTCTCTAAGTAAGCTGCCTCTAACTGATCCTCTGGGATGCAGGCTGGATCTTTGACGGTCTCGCCTGGAATAAATACATCGGTGTTATCTGGCAGATTTGCCGCCATGGTTCCCTGTCCATATTCAAACTCAAATTTCATGTAATTTTCCTCCTCAATTCTTGTCCTCTTATTTCTGCTTTTGACTACTTTTCCCCGTCTGCAGCCGCTGCGCTGACTCGCATATCAACCAGCAGCCGCACAGGTCATTTTAACCTTCCATATATAACTGGATAATCTCCAGATATTCTTCTGGATAGTAACCGATCTCTCCCTGGAATCTGGTCAGGGCGATCAGTCCGCCGTCGATCTCGTCGATGGACGCTAGCATGGCTGCGTTGGCCTGTTTTAAGCCGCCGCCGTACACAATATCCATGCCGCCGGTCTTCTCTTTCACGAATTTCGCGATCTTAGTGATGTACTCCTTATCTGCCGGAGTCTTGCCAGGTCCGATGGACCAGATCGGCTCGTAAGCAATCACAACCTTGGAGGTATCCACGTCTTTCAGACCGATCTCCAGCTGTTTGCCCAGAACTTCCTGCCACTGCTCCTGCTCCTCGCTCTTCTCACCGATGCAGTACAGCACGGTCATGCCGCGGGAAATGGCACATTTGATCTCCTGGTTTAACAGACGGTTTACAGCGTCGGTATCGGTCACGCCAGCCTCAGCCAGAATGCCCATCTTGTCATTTCTCTCTTCACAGTGTCCGATGATGGTAGTCTCACAGCCCGCTGCCACCATAGAAGACGCCGGACGGTTAGTAGTAAACGCACCAAAGTTTCCGCCTACCGCAGTATCCGCCCGATATACGCTCTGACAGCCAACCTTGATCGGGCTTCCTTCCGATTTTGCTTTCACTGCATTTAACAGATGGATCTCTGGGAAATACATACCGAACTCCACCTGTGCCGGATCGTATTTCTTTAACTCCTCCTGAGTGTTCTTCACGATGAACTCTGCCCAGTCTGCCACTGGAGCAATGCGGTTGACTCCACCGTACTCAGTCGGCACATCAAATCGTTTCAGATTCAGATAAATGTGTTTCATTGGATCTTACCTCCCCTATTTCTTCTCTAATTTCTCACGTTCCTCATGGAAATCAATAAAATCTCTCAGTTCCGGTCCGATGAGCGGCTTGCACCACTTAGTAAATGCCTCTGTCACATCGTTGCCCCGCTCATTGATATACTCAGCTGGTACGGTGCGTTCATACATCATCACCTGCTCGATCGGGATCCGCTCCACATGAACCTTATAGCTTCCGTCCTCGGTCTCATCACGGATAAATCCAACCATGACGCCTCCCTGGCCTTCGACTGCTGCTTTCAGGGCTTCTCTTCCGGCGATCACCGCCTCGTCCCGGTCTACCGGTGACTGCCATGCAATGGAAGCACGTCCGCAGATGCCAGGTTTCTCGCTTCTGGCCTTGATGCCCAGCTTCTGGATCACCAGGTTTGCCAGGTGGGCGCTGACGTCTCCATAATAAGTGGCACGTCCGGATTTAAAGATCGGTGGAACAATCGGCTGACCATCGGCTCCCTTTAAGCCCTCGCTGGCAACAACCACAACGCCGCCTTTTTCATCGTACAGTTTCTTCACGTCCTCTAAGAACTCTTCTTCGTTAAATGGGCGCTCCGGCAGATAGATCAGATGCGGCGCATCTCCCGGTTTCTTTCTTGCCAGTGCAGAAGCTGCCGTGATCCATCCGGCATTCCGTCCCATAGCTTCGATCACGCACACATGGATCGGAAGGGATTTCACATCCACACCAACCTCTGCGGTGGTTGCTGCGATGTATCTTGCCGCACTGCCGTATCCAGGTGTGTGGTCTGTAATCGCAATATCATTATCGATGGTCTTCGGAATACCAACAACGGTCACGCCGGAGGACTTGCAGGCTGCGTAGATCTTTCCGCAGGTGTCCATGGTGCCGTTTCCGCCATTTAACAATACATATTTGATATTATATTTCTGGAAGATCGCTGGCATGGCGTCATAATCTTCCTGCTCCAACGCGTATCTGGAAGAACCGATCGCTGTCGCCGGAGTTTCTAATAAAAGTTTTAAGCGCTCCTCCGGAACCTGCAGAAGATCAAAAAAATCTTCCTTTAAGATCGCCTGGCTGCCTCCCATCGCTGCGTAAACCTTATCCAGTCCCAGCGCCTTCGCCTCCTCAATCACCCCATACAGAGACGAATTGATCACTGCGGTCGGGCCTCCGCCATGTACTACCAGTACATTCCCATTCATGTTCTTCTCCTCCTGTCTGCTTTGCCCGCGGCACCCCAAGCCACGGTTTGCACACTCATTGATGATATAAGCATACCATACTTTTTGTCTAATTTGTGTAAATTTTACGCAAACGTTTGTGTTGATTGGATATACCGTTTTTCGTACTTATCTATTATAATAAAATCATGAGATTTTAAGGAGGGTGTTCTATGACCTTAAAAGAGATTGCGAAAGAGGCCGGGGTCTCTATTTCCACCGTTTCCCGCGTAGTCAATAAGAATAATCCCGGAGCTGCCAGCAAGGAAGTCCAGGATAGGATCTGGGAAATCGTCCGCCGCACCGGCTACACGCCCAACTCCACCGCCCGGACGCTGAAGCTTGGAGAACAAGAAGCCGCCCAGCCATCCCGCTCCATCGCCTGCATGTTTGCGAGAACCGAGGACATCGTGACAGACCAGTTCTTCACGTCCCTTTCCAGAAGCATCGAGCAGGAGGCATTTAAGCGGAATTATGTATTAAAATATTCCTTTTCCGCCTTTGACGCTTCCCATCCCAGCACCTTCCGCCTGATCACCGACAACCACGTGGACGGCGTGGTGATCCTGGGGCGCTGCGACAAGCCCATGCTTAAGATGTTGAAACAATATTTCAACAACGTGGTCTACACTGGCCTTAACAGTTTAAATGCCAAGTACGACCAGATCATCTGCGACGGCCATGACGCGGCGAAGGAAGCGGTAGAATACCTGATCCAGCTTGGGCATAAAAAAATCGCCTACATCGGCGAGACCCAGTCGGAAAACCGATATCTGGGATACTGCGACGCCTTAAGCGCCCATCGGATTCCGCTTCAAAAGGCTTACACGTGCAACATCCATCTCTCATCGGAAGGCGGTTACCAGGGGACAAAAAAACTGCTGGAACAGGGCTGCGACGCCACCGCTTATTTCTGCGCCAACGACATCACTGCCATCGGTGCCATGCGGGCATTGCAGGAAGCCGGTCATTCCATTCCAGGCGATGTGTCCGTCATCAGCATCGATGATATCGACATGGCCCAGTATCTGACGCCTATGCTGACCACCATGCACATTCCAGTGGAGGAAATGGGGCAGATGACCGCCAAAATTCTCATTGACCGAATCGAGGGGGGACACCGGCTGCCCGTGCGGGTGAATCTGCCGTTCTACACGGCTGTTCGGGACAGCTGCGCGCCGCCGAAGCAGAAATAACGACAGTTTTGACAAAATATGGTTATCCTACCTTTCGCAGTACGGTTCCTGGCTTCCGCCCGGCAGTACATGACTCAGATGTTATTACATTTCTTATCATATTTTAGGAGGGGTTTTACTATGATCGTAACATTAAAAAACAATGGATTTTCCGCACAGATTGACTCTCTCGGAGCCCAGTTGATTTCCTTAAAGGATCCAGAAGGCACCGAGTACATCTGGCAGAGGGACCCGAAGCACTGGGCTAACTGCTCTCCACTGCTTTTCCCAATCGTAGGCAACTGCCGTGACAACAAATTAGTCATCGATGGCAGATCCTATGACATCATCAAACACGGTTTCTGTAAGATCACAGACTTTACCGTATCCCAGCCTTCCGAATCCGAAGCTGCCTTCACCATTCAGGATTCTGAGGAGACAAGAAAGTCTTACCCATATGCGTTCTGCCTGACCTTAACCTATACCTTAGACGCTGATGGCCAGTTACATATGAACTACAAAGTGAAAAACACAGACACCCAGGCCATCCACTATCTGATCGGCACTCATCCAGGCTTCACCTGTCCATTAGAAGATGGAGAAAAATTCGAGGATTATGTTCTTGAATTTGAAAAAGAAGAAAATGCAGGATTCCATTCCTACAACGCTGAAAAATTAGAATTTGACATGACCACCTACACCAAAGCCTTGGATCACAGCAGGGTTCTGCCGATCAACTACCCATTATTTGCCAACGATGCCATCTTCTTCACCGACCTGGTATCCAAAAAAGTGGCTCTGAAAAATCCGGCTACCGGAAAAGGCGTTGAAGTTGCTTATCCAGACTTTGAAACTATCGCTTTCTGGACCGCGGCAGCCACCGAAGCCCCATTCCTCTGCGTTGAACCATGGAACGGTTCCGCCATCCGGTCTGACGAGGATAATGACTTCATGAACCGGCATTATCTGCAGAATTTAGACGTGGGAGAGACGAAAGAATATCGGATGGGTATCCGGATTCTGTAAATAGATCTAAGTACAACAGAGAGTGCCCGCACTCTCTGTTGTTACTTTATGGAAGCCCCAACAGTCTCTTCTCACATGCGAAAGCTCCAATCATCCTTCTGAAGAACTGGAAGGTTCCTTCTTACGCCTTCTGTCCGTAGTATGCATTTGCGCCATGTTTCCGGTAATAATGCTTATCCTGTAGTTCCTGAGGCGCTGGTTTTACCTGTGGATTGATCAGCTCTGTGCGGAATGCCATCTTCGCGCACTCTTCCAGGACAACCGCATTATGCACCGCCTCATTGCCATCCTTTCCCCAGGTAAACGGACCATGATTCTTACATAAAACTGCCGGAACCGCCTTTACATCTTTCTCTCTTTTCTTAAACTCATGAACGATCAGAAGTCCTGTATTTTTCTCATATGCCTCATCGATCTCTTCTCTGGTCAGGCATCTCAGACAGGGCACTTCCCCGTAAATATAATCCGCATGGGTAGTTCCGTAACACGGAATGTCTCTTCCCGCCTGTGCCCAGCTGGTGGCATAGGAAGAATGGGTATGAACAATACCACCGATCTCCGGAAAAGCTTTATACAGTTCCAGATGGGTCGGCGTATCAGAGGACGGGTTGTATCTGCCTTCGATTTTATTGCCCTCCAGATCCATGATCACCATGTCTTCCGGTTTTAAATCCTCATATGGAACGCCGCTTGGTTTGATAGCAAAGCATCCGGTCTCCCTGTCGATCTCACTGACATTTCCCCAGGTAAACGTAACCAGTCCGTACTGGGGAAGCTTCATATTTGCTTCATATACTCTTTTTTTCAGTTCTTCCAGCATTTATTTTTCATCCTCCGTTTTTAATCCATACGCAGCCATCTCTTTCATTTCCCGGTTGGTAAACCTCTGATCCAAAAGTCATAAGAAATCGCTTTTTCCGCAGAGATCCGGTACGCTTCTTCCACATCGCTTCCCCAGCTGTCGATTCCGCCTACGCCACGGACCGCTCCTAAGATACAGACTACCGTTCTTCTGGCTGGCGGCAGCTCCTCCTGATGAAGGGCATTCTCCAGTTCAGAAGCCGTGTAAGGCAGACAGGAAAATGCAAATGGTTTCTCTCCTGCTTCAAAGCTTATGGAAAATGGGTTCTTCTCGCCCATCTCGTTGGCCAAAACCGTAGATCTGGTGATGGTCAGACGTTTGGTCTCCATGTGAACGCCGCAATCCTGGGGAACCAGATACGGAGTCACTGGAAGTCCGTTCTCTTTCCAGATTCCGTTCACACCGCCTGCCATCCGGTCCGGGTAAGTTTCTCCCGAAAGGCCATCCCACTCATATCCATCGGCTGCTGTCGGCATCACGAAGCGCATGCCAAATACCGGAAGCTCTGGCAATCCCTTCTGGCCATCGTAAGAAACCTCTACATGCATTGCGCCATCACCGGTTACCGTATACTTCATCACCACTTCTGCTGCTGGTACCGTAGCCGTGTGCCCTATACAGCAGATCGTCACCTGCTCTGCCTCTACCGGTCCACCAAACCGGTTATTGTCTGGCGCCAAAAACTGCTCCACCGGGCATCTGTCTTTTTCCACGGTTACTTTTTCCGTCTTCCAGAACAGATCTGCTCCCAGCCACATAGCAGAGCGGCCAGGAAATCCGCAGCCCCGGTCATTATCCGTAGACGCCCGCCAGAAGGTCGGGGCCGGGGTCCGGTACAGCCATTCTTTTCCACCAATACATAAAGATTCGATTCCACCGGTCTGATAAGAAAACAGATAGGAAAATCCATCGCCGTGAACCCCCAGCACCACATCACCAAACACCAGTTTCAGTTTTTTATTTGTATGTTCCATAATAATATTTCACCTCCTGAATCGCCGGTTTTACTGTCCGATCCGCAAATACGATCCCATCTCCGGAAAACGCGTAATCCGATGGACGGTCATCAAAATCACCGCCATAACGCAATACCCTTCTGCCTGTCACCTCATCCTCTACCCACAGTGCCTGATCAATAAAATCCCAGATAAATCCGCCCTGGAATCGATCATATTTCTCCAAAAGATCCATATAGGATTTCATACCGCCTAAGGAATTGCCCATATCGTGCATGTACTCGCATAAGACAAATGGCTTGTCCTCATTTTCTTCCAGCCATTTTTCGATCCGTGCTGGCGGCGTATACATCTGACTTTCCATATGGGAAATCTCTTTCTCGTAAGTCCGGTTATGGAACACGCCCTCATAGTGGATCAGACGTCCATCCTGTTTTTCTTCCAGCATCTGCTGCATCGCCCGAATCCCGTCTCCTGCGTAAGACTCATTGCCCAGCGACCAGAATAAAATAGACGGATGGTTTTTCAACAGTTCAAAATTGGTGCTGGCCCGGTCTACCACCGCAGCCTCCCAGGTCTTCGCACATCCCGGGATATTCCAGCTTGGCTCCACTGCCCCCATCTTCTGCCAGGAACCGTGGGATTCCAGATTTGTCTCTGCCATCACATAGATGCCTTCCCGGTCACACAGATAATACCACGGGATCTGATCCGGATAATGGCAGGTACGGACACTGTCGATGTTATGGGCATGGAAACAGTCCATATCCCACCTCATCTGTGCCTCCGTGATCACTCTGCCGCCTTCTGCGCTCCATTCATGACGGTTCACTCCATGAAGGATCAGCCGTTTTCCATTGAGCGTCATGATTTCCTGATCCATGACGATCCGCCGGAAGCCGATCTCATAAGGAACGATCTCCACGATCTCTCCCCGGGCATTTTTTACACGGATCTCCAACAGATAAAGGAATGGATCCTCATGGCTCCAGGGGTGAACGTCCGGTAAGAGTTGTTCTGGAATCTGGATATGGATTCTACTTGCCAAGATTGTTCTGTCTGCCACTTCTAACTGACTTCCTTCATTAGCTGGTTTCTGATTTTCACAGACCGTACATGTTTTCACATCTGTATCGTCATTTACTTTTACACGATTAATTGCTTTCTCGCCCTCTGCCAGAATAGTTCTTGCCGCCTGATTGCTATCACTTTCCTTGTCCACAATCCGCCAGCTGACACTTCCCATTTTACCAGATTTGTCTGCTGCATTTCCCGCAGAAATCGTCAGTTCCATAGAGAAGCTTCCCGTCTTTCCATCAGCCTCCAGCACCGGCTTCGCCCACAGATCTTCCACATGAAGTTCTGGTTTTGCATACAATACCACATTTCGGAAAATTCCAGAAAAACGGAAAAAGTCCTGATCTTCCAGATAAGAAGCAGTGGAGTGCTTATATACCTCCACAGCCAGAACATTTCCTTTCTCCCGGATCCATGGAGTCAGGTCAAAATCTGATGGTGTAAAGCTGTCCTCCGCATACCCCACAAAATGACCATTGAGCCACACATACATAGCCTTCTCCACTCCCTCAAAGGAGATGCAGACCCGTCTCTTCCTCAATGCCGGTTTCAGATCAAAGACGCACCGATAAGAGCCTACCGGATTATACTCCGCCTCAGAAAACTGCCCCTTTTGCTCTCCAAATCCAGTTTTGGCCGGTCTTCGATACTCATGACCCTCCCATGGATACATGGTATTGATATAGTGAATCCGGTCAAAACCAGCCAGTTCCATATGTCCCGGCACCTGGATCGTCCCAAATCCGGATACATCTGCATCTTCCCGGTAAAAATCCGCCGGACGCCCTGCAGGATTCTTCGACCATGCAAACTGCCAGGTTCCATTGAGACACTGACACAGACTTTCCTCCTGTTTCTGATACGTTTCCTCTCCGTCAAAAAAATGGTGATCCGAATGGGCCTTTAACTGTCCCACACGGAATACCTCCGGATCATCCAGCCACGCCAGATCCGGGGTTTTCTCTTCCTTCTCCAATCTCTTATTCTCCAAAACCATCTGACACTCTCCTTCTTCTAAAATGAATATATGAATAGACATATTTTCTTCACATTCTGAATCAGCAAAATCTGCTGCCATCACTGCATCATGCAAATTGATCCATCCAGAAATTTTTCACCTGCAAACTGTAACTATTTGACAAAAACACCCTCCTTCGCTATGATATGATTATAACAAATAACCACATGAAAAGGAATGATTTTCGTAACTAATCTATATATAGAAAGGACGCACCTTATGTTTTACGAATACGCAGAACAATACCAACCGCCGTTTCACCCATTTTCCATCGGTCCCTCTGTTGCCGACCGCACTGCCTGGGAAAATCTGAATCCAGATCTGGCAAAACGTCTGCTTTGCGAAGGGTTACGTGCCCAAGCTAGTCCATGGTCTGTGATCTATGCCACCGACTACCTCGATTTTGCCCGCACTGGCAACCGGATCCATTTTGAGGACAAACAGTTCTCCCGCCGTCAAAAGCTGAACGATCTGATGTTTGCAGAATGTATCCAGCACCAGGGACATTTTCTGGATGACATCATCAACGGCATTTATATGATCTGTGAAGAAAGCGCATGGCAGCTGCCTCCGCACAATACCTATATTAAAGATACTCCACAGCTTCCGCTTCCAGACACCACCCGGCCGGTGGTAGACTTATTTGCTGCGGAAACCGGTGCTGTTCTGGCTTCTGCTGTTTATTTAATGAAGGACTCCTTAGATCCTGTCAGCCCATTTATCGCTGAAACCGTGAAAGAGACCCTGATCAAACGGATTTTCACTCCATATCTCCACGAGTATTTCTGGTGGATGGGAGACGGGACCGCTCATGTCAATAACTGGACCGTATGGTGTACCCAGAATATCCTGATTGCTGCGGCTCTCACGCCGATCGAAGAATCCATGCGCCAGCAGATTTTCTTAAAAGCCTGCAGAAGCATTGATTATTTTCTGGATGAATACGGGGAAGACGGCTGCTGCGACGAAGGTGCTCATTATTACCGTCACGCCGGCTTATGCCTCTTTGGATGCATGGAAATCTTAAATGGCATGACTGGCGGTCATTTTGCCCCATTGTATCAGCAGGAAAAAATCAAAAATATCGCCTCTTATGTTTTAAATATGCATGTGAATGATCATTGGTACATCAATTTTGCAGACTGCTCCGCTGTCACTGTCCGCTGTTCCGCCCGCGAGTACCTTTTTGGCAAACGGACAGGCAATGCCAATCTGATGAAATTATCTGCCCAGGATCTGAAAGTCAATGAAGACGCCCTGCTTCTGGACGAACACAACACCTGGTACCGGCTTTTACAATTTTCCTACTGGGATGAGATGATGGCATATCCGACAGACGGTCCGATTTTCCATCCTGAGCTTTATTACCCCAGCGCCGGAGTATTTCTCACCCGTGATGATACCTTCTGCCTGGCCGTAAAAGCTGGTGATAATGATGACAGCCACAACCACAATGACTGCGGAAGCTTTACTTTATATAAAGATGGGCTTCCATTCTTCACCGATATCGGCGTGGAAACCTACTGCCGGAAGACATTTTCCCCACAGCGCTACGAGCTGTGGACCATGCAGTCCCAGTATCACAACCTGCCAACCTTTACTGGCTGTGAAAAAACTGCCTGCGCTTCTACCCCATACGCTCTGGCTGCTGATTTTGCCGGACAGTCCGGTCTTTATGGCATTATGGAAAATGATGGGCCTCAGTACGCAGCCCATCATGTGAAGTGGCAGATAGGAGAATCCTTCTCTGAGATTTCCATGGAGTTAGCTGACGCTTATCCAGATACAAGGGTCCAGTCCTTTGTCCGACACGCATCCTTTGATAAGCCCCAGGAGACCATCACCATCACAGACCACTACTCCTGCGATGGTCTGACCCCGGTCCTATCCCTGATCACCTACGAGGTTCCCACATGGGATCCTGAAAAACAGCTCCTTCACGTAGGAGACCTGGGTGACTGCCAGATCCCAAATGCTTCCAAGGTCATCATCGAGCGTCTGCCAATCACCGATGCCAGGCTTCAGCTCGCCTGGAAAGCGGATCTGTGGCGAATTCTTGTAACGCCAGAAAAAGATGACCTTACTTTAATTATCACGAAATAAAAACCAGATGCATGATACAAAAAAGCTGCTTCGGTTTCTGATTTTTCAGGCCGAAGCAGCTTTTCGATTACAGAATTCATTTTAGAAAAATTTCTCCCAGATTCCCTCTAAGAACAATCCCAGGATCATCAATGGAAGTACATATTTTACATATCCCCGGATCCAGGCCGGAACCTTCAGCCCCCCGCCCTCGTTGGCCTCTTTCTGATATTTCTCGAATCCCCATCCAAAATTCCAGGTAGAGAACACCAGATAAATCAAAGATCCCAACGGCAGCAATAAGTTGCTGACAATAAAGTCCTCCAGATCCAGCACCGTACTCCCCGCCCCCAGAGGCTGGAAGCCGCTTAGCAGATTAAAGCCCAGGGCACATGGAAGGGACAGAACAGCGATCAGAACCAGGTTTGCCATACAGGATTTCTTACGACTGATGTTCAACAATTCCATATCACAGGCAATGATATTTTCAAATACTGCGATAACCGTAGAAAATGCTGCAAATGACATAAACAAGAAGAAAAAGCTTCCCCAGATCCGTCCACCCGCCATGGAAATAAACACGTTTGGCAGCGTGATAAAGACCAGACTCGGACCACTATCCGGATTCACTCCAAAAGCAAAGCACGCCGGGAAAATGATCAGTCCTGCAGTGATGGCTACAAAGGTATCCAAAACTGCCACATTGACAGCTTCTCCAAGCAGAGTGTTCTTTTTCTCCAGATAGCTTCCAAAAATTGCCATGGCGCCGATGCCAAGACTTAAGGTGAAAAAGGACTGGTTCATAGCTGCAACGATCACCTTGCCAACACCAACTTCCTGGAATTTTTCAAAATCCGGCAAAAGATAAAATCGCAGTCCTTCTGCCCCTCCATCCAGGAACAGTCCATGAACCGCCAGAACGATCATCAGGGATAACAGACCGATCATCATCCCTTTGGTGATTCGCTCCACACCAGCCTGCAGACCCATGGAACAAACCATGATTCCCAGGATCACCACCAATACCATCCAGAATGTATTGGTTCCAGGACTGGCTAACATCTCACCAAACAGCGCTGTCACACCTTCCTGAGTCTGTCCGGTAAATTTACCCGTTAAAAATCCGTAGAAATAATATAACATCCATCCTGCCACAGTGGTATAAAACATCATCAGCATATAGTTGCCGAAAAGCGCCACGTAACCGTGCAGATGCCACTTACTGCCTTTCTTCTCCAGCTCCTGGTATGCCTTCACCGGACTCTTTCTGCTGGCCCGTCCCACTGCAAACTCCATGGACAGCACTGGTACACCCATGATCGCCAGGAACAACAGATAAAAGACAACGAAAATTCCACCGCCATTGGCACCTACCACATAAGGAAAACGCCACACATTACCAATTCCAATGGCACAGCCTGCGGAAAGCAGCAAAAAACCCAACCGCGACTGAAACGTTTCACGTTGTTTCATAAAAAATCCCCCACATTTCTATTTACCGTTCCGCTTGAAACGGCTACCTTTTATTGTACCTGGAAATTGAAAGATAATCAATGATATTTTATTCATGCTTCATGGAATTTCTACCTGTAAAGGATTCGTAGAGTCTTTTGGGGAGCAAAAGAAAGCTTCCATCGGTTTTCAATTTGTCTTTCTAATGATATAGTAATCTTAACAAAAAAGGAGGACAACTATATGGAAGCAGCCGAACTTGGAAAATTTATCGCAACAATCCGCAAAGAAAAACAACTCACCCAGGCTGAACTGGCCCGCAAATTAAATGTCACCGACAAAGCCGTCAGCCGCTGGGAACGGGGCCTTGGTTTCCCCGATATCAATACCTTAGAACCTCTCGCCGATGCCCTGGGAATCACCTTAACCCAATTAATGAAATGTTCCAAAGAAATAGAAGAAAATTCCGACAATGAGATCATCGCCAGCCTAGACATCGCCCAGAAGCAACGAAAAGTCACACGAAAAAGACTGATCATCGGTCTCCTGTGCAGTATCATTGGAATCACTACGATCTTTCATGCCCTTAAACTTTTCCTGACTCACACCTGGGT
>CAKRWX010000041.1 GCA_934418055.1 uncultured Lachnospiraceae bacterium | reverse complement strand
CCTGCAGCGCATTTCCCGGCCTTGCGGAACAAATACGCCCCTATCACTCCATTCCTATTTTTTCTCCCAATGCCAGTACTGCGTTTCTCACACACTCTGGACATGGACATAACGGTACGCCTGTCTCCATTCCTTTTAGATCCTTGCAAATTGTTCCACCGCATCTCTGCTGGAAATCAGCGAGAATCTCCCTGGAATACCGTGGTGTTCCTTTGCCCGCTGTCAGATCTCCGGCCACCACGATGGCACCAATCAATGCCCCGCAGGTACTCTCCATGCAGCCCATACCTGCTGCGAATCCAGCCGTCAGTTTCATCAGTTCTTCGGAATTTACCGGAAGTTTGTCCTCAAATGCTTTTAATACAGCCTGTGTACAGTTACACTGGCCTGTTGCTTTTAATTCTGCCGCGTATTCGGCACGTTCTTCGATTGTCATAAAAATTCTCCTCTGTATTTTTTATCATGTTCTCCATACAACCACATCCGAATAAACCTTTCTTGGTCTTGCATGTGGCGCTTCGTCTGCATATCCCAACGCCAGTGCCGCATACAGTTCTCCTGTCTCTCCCAGCCACTGGTCCAATTCCCTCTGAGCAAAAAAGGTATCACAGATCCAGAGACTTCCAAGTCCAAGTTCTGTGGCTGTCCCTGATCTTTCAGTCCCAGCACATACTTTAAAATTCCATGTTTCTCATAAGTAGAAAGATCAGAGGCTTCGTCCAGACAATGAATAAATCCTACATCAATATAGTCCGTCTGCAAATTTTTCAGCTGCCAGTCCACAGACCGCTTTACCTGCTCCAGATTCGTTGTCCAGCCATATTCCCCGCTGGTATAATCCGCTCCAAAATGTACCTGCAGCATCGCTTTCTCTCGCTGACCTGCCAACGCCTTTCCATAAGCTGGAAAGATCGTCGCATGGCCTCCTGCCATATCAAAATAATTGACCCCAGCGTCCAGCGCATACTGAACGGTGCGGATAATATCCTCTTCTTTCTGCTCTCATACAACCGAAGAACCCATTCCAATCACACTGACCTTCGCCCCACCGTGAGGCATCTTGCGATATTCCATACACTTACTCCTTTTTCTAGCAGCCCAGCCATCCAAAACCACTACTGAACCGCTTTCTTTTTCTCAATAAGTCCAGTATAGAACTTAAACCTTACTTTAAGTCAAGGAATATTTTCCCCATTTTTCCATACCCTTATATCAAAAAGGAGCTTTCACTGCCTATGCTTTCTCTCAAAGATTTTATCCTAAAACTGATCCAGGGAATCGTCATCGGCATCGGCGCTGTGCTTCCAGGAATCTCTGGAGGCGTTTTAAGTGTCGTGTTTGGCGTCTATCAGCCCATTATGGAATTCTTAGCTGATCCGGTCTCTTGTTTTAAAACACATTTTCCGGTTCTGTTTCCAGTTTTTCTCGGATATGGAACCGGCTTTCTTGGCGTGGCCAATCTGCTGGCTTTTCTCTTGGAGAATAACCCTGCTCTTTCCATCTGCTTCTTCCTGGGTCTGATCTTTGGTACGGTTCCTTCTCTGTTTCAACAGGCGAGAGAACAGGGGTATGAAACCGGCAGTGACTGTGCCTTCTTCCTGTGTATGCTGATAACATTTCTCCTGCTATGTCTCTTAAAAACCATGTCCATCCAGATCCCCTTAGGAACTCCGGCTTTCTTCTTCTGTGGATTCTGTCTGGCGCTCAGCATCATCGCACCAGGAATGAGCTCATCCGCTCTTCTGATGCCATTAGGACTGTATGCGCCATTTCTCTACGGAATCGGGCATCTGTCTCCTGCTGTCCTGATTCCAGCTGGAATCAGTGCAGTTCTCACCATCATCTGCCTGTCCAAAGCCATCAATCACCTGTTTCATCATCACTATAGCCTGACATTCCACGGGATCATCGGCATCCTTCTGGCATCCGCAGTTATGACCATTCCTTTTGGCAGTTTCTTCTCCTCTATCCGCCAATGCCTTGGAAATCTGCTGTGTCTTTTTCTCGGCATCGCCGCCTCCCGCGCCTGTGAAATTCTGACACCAGTTCCAGACAAAAAGCCGCTGACAGAACAATCACAAATTTAACAGATCTTTCCGCTATTTTTCTCTTCTAATGCCTTAATGGCATGAAAGGCAAATTCATTAAACGGGACTTCCATTCCCAGTTCCTTTCCCATGCGGATCAAAGCACCTGAAAACATATCAATCTCTGTTGGACGATGGGCATCCAGATCCTGCAGCGTAGAATATCTGGCTGTTGGCAAAATTCCGCTGTTTCTGGCTGCAGGAGCGTCTGCGTCGTGGATATCAATGCCTTTCGCTGCCGCGACCGCAACCACCTCCAGCCGCAGTCTCTCACTGATATAAGCCACATGTTCACTGTCTGTGTAAGCTCCCTGTCCACAATTAATAATCGCCTGAGGCAGATTCTTACTGATGTTTAACGAAAATTTGTACCAGAGATCCTGCATCACATCCTGGCACACCCGGTAACGGACTCCGCTTCCATCAAATAACCGGCACAGTGCCTGGATCCGCTCACTGTTGCTGCGATCCTTCTCACCGAAGAACACGCCTCCTGTCTTTTCTGGATCATAACGGATCTGATTCTCCACCCGCTGGGATGCAATCTTCATCAGAGAATAGACCATATGCTCCATACCGATCCTGGAACCGATGATCTCCTCGCTGTCCACTCCATTCAGCAGACTCATAACAATCGTATGCTCATCTGCAATCGTCTCAATCCACGAAAGGATGCCCTTTAATGCGCCATACTTTACAGAAACAAGAAGCAGATCTGCCCCTGCTGCTTCCTGCGGTGTCTTCACGCAGGGAATGATCTGCTGGTCATTGATCCACAGTCCTTCCTTCTCCAGCCGCTCCTTTCGTTCTCCCTCTGCAATTACCCACAGATTCTCTCCTAATCGCTCCTTTAATCCTGCCACAAAATAGCTGCCAACCGCGCCAGCTCCAATCAGCGCAACTGTCTTTATCTCCATCTCTTATCTCCTCCAAATCTCTTCTAAAGTATATAACAATCTGGTGGATCTGTGCCAACAAACACACCATCCTTCTCTGTACCCTAGAATATCACATCTGAAGGACTTCCTACAATCCCAAAATCGGATCCGAAAAAACTTAGAAATATGTCCGGACCAGATCCCGGTAAAGAGCCTGACTGCAGCTTAAATCCACCTCGCCTTCGCCATCTGTCACCATTCCTGGCTCATAGCGCCGTCCAAAATCCAGTTCGTATACAAAATACGAGATCTCTCCTCCGGAATCCCGCATCAGAAGCTCCAACAGACGAATCACCTCCCCTTCATGGCAAATGGACATGACGCTTCCGTCCAGGCTCCTTCCTTCTTTCTTACCTGCTCTTTTTAGCAGCAGGTCAAAATCTTCCGCCAGATCCCGGTCCTTCTGCAATTTCTCCAGAATTTCGCAAAACTCTGTCTCACTAACTAGAGGATCTCCATGATCGCCTCTCCGGTAAATCAACTTCTCCACCACAGCTCCATGAATGACAGCCATGACGTCCACCGGCAGAATGGTTCCGATCTTTTCTCCCACAAATCCAATCGTTGCAGCCATATCCATGCCATTTATCACGTAAAGGTACTCCCACTGACCTGGTTCCAGAAGCAATCCTTTAGACCGGTCATAAGAAACCACCGGCTTGATCCCACTCGTCTGCTTCCGCCTGCTCCGCTGTGCCGTCCCAGACAACCACTGAACATAGGTCTCGCACTCTTCCAGAGACCGCAGTCCCCCATAGGAAAACAGGTTGATCATTCTTCTTCCGTACTCTTCTTTCCCGGTTCCCATCTTCTCCGGAAATTCTTCCGTCTCATAAATCCATCCGTCCTGCCCCATGTAAATGATCTTCCCTCTGGTCATAAAAATATCCTCCTATCATCACCGGTTTTCAGGTTCTAATAAGAGGATACCTTATTTTTCTCTATTTGTCATTGGACGGATAGTCCAAAATCGGATATGGTCCTTTTGCGTCCCCGCTGCTTACTACGCTGCTCTTGAAAATTTCTTCAGATACCAAAGCATCCGTTTCTCCAGTCCGCGTCTATCCGGCACACAATCCCAGCAAACCATTCCCAGAGCCTCTGTGTCCGCTTCTGGTCTCGCTACCAGTAATTCTTCCATGTGAAGTCCTAAAAGCGCAGAAATGGCATACAGATGATCCACCGACGGCATGGCAATTCCACGGTACCAGCGGTAAATGGGCTGGGGACAGGACAGATGAAGATAATGCTGCAGGTCTTTCACCGTCAGACCGGCCTCCTGCACCCTGCGTTTTAACTCTTCACCGGATTTCTTCCCATCAATCTCCGGATAATGCCATTTTCCCATATGTTTTTCTTCCATTAATTTCCTGCCTTGATCTTTGGAAATGGTTTTACGCCCTTGACCGCTGCCTTTGGAAGGATCCGCACGTCACCGTTATCAATGTCGATCATCACATAGCGGTCATTTCCCATGCCCAGTTCTTTCATATAAGTTAACTGGCGCAGGCCATGGCGGGATTCCATACGCTCTACCAGATCTTTATGGTCGTTCTCTTCCAGTGCGTAAACCAGGTCGATGGAAGCCTGATCTGCTGCTAAAATGTCGGTGGAAGCCACAATTCCGATGTTCGGTGTCACAACCGGCATCGCTGCGCAGCCTTCGCAGTCACAGGAAACAGACATATTCCGGAGAACATTGACAAATGTAATCTTCTTTCCAAAATGATCTACCACAGATTTGGCAGACTCTGTCATACGCTCCATGAATTCTTCTGTCTTGATATCCCACATATCGTCAGAGCCTGGTGTGGTATGAATCATGGCTTTTCCGATCCGTCCATCAGCCACACCGATTCCGATGTTCTTATCAGAGCCGCCGAAACCGCCCTGTACATGGCCCTTGAAATGAGTCAGAACTACTAAGGAATCATAATTTAAAATATTTTTGCCTACAGACATCTCCGTAAACCATTTGCCGCCGTTCACTGGAAGCATCGCGGTTCCGTCCTCATCCATGATATCTACCGGGCAGAATGTCCAGCCGTTGACTTCCAAAGTCTCACGGTGCTGCTCTGTCGTATAGCGGTCGCCCTCGTAATAAGTATTGGTCTCCACGATGGAAGCACCTGGAATCTCGTCCTCAATCAGCTCCTTCACCCATGGGCGAGGCAGAATGTTCGGTCCGTGCTTCTCACCTGTATGAAGCTTTACTGCTGTTTTACCAGAAATATTTGCGTTTACTCTCTCATAAATTTTCTTTAAGCCCTCTGCGGACAGATCGCGGGTAAAATAAACGATGGACTCATTGCCCGTTCTCTCCTCATATGGAATATAATGGTCTCCGCCAACACCGGCTACTTTTTTCTCACTGCTCATCATGTTCCTCCTTCATAACCGGAATCTGTTACTGTCTGGTTTCTCCGCAGTTTCCAGAATTCCACATTTTCTTCTACCCTTATCATAAAACTTAAACCCTACTTCATGTCAAGAGCTTTTCCTGCAAATGAACAAATTTTTACCCATTCTTTCTATGTTTTTCAAATCCATCCCCAAAATCCTCACTTGACTTTTCCAGCTATCCTATCTAAGATTAATTGTATACAAAATATATAAAAGTTAAATTCAAATATGCGAAAGGAAGATTTCCACCATGACGAAAGATATGACGACCGGAAAAATCATGCCACTTCTGGTCAAATTTACAATCCCGCTGGTTCTGGGCAACCTGTTCCAGCTAACTTACAACGCGGTAGACAGCATCATTGTGGGACATTTTGTCGGCAAAGAAGCACTGGCTGCCGTCGGCATCTGTAACCCCATCAGCACTCTGATGATCCTGTTTTTAAATGGTCTGTGCATGGGTGCCAGCATCCTGATGGGCATGCAGTATGGTGCCAAAGAATACGATACCCTGCACCGCCAGATCAGCACCACCATGCTTTCCGGTGTTGTATTTTCCGTATTTCTGACCCTGATCTGCGTCATTTTCGCAGTACCGATCCTTCATCTGATGCAGGTGGATCCGTCTATTCTGGTGATGACCACCCAGTATCTGCGGATCATCTTTGTGGGCCTTGTTTTTACCTTTTTGTATAACTTTTTCTCCAGCACGCTGCGGGCGCTGGGAGATAGCAACTCCCCCTTATATTTCCTGATCATCAGCGCCGTGTTAAATATTTTCGGCGATCTGTTCTTCGTGGTTGTTTTACACGCTGGAAGCAATGGATGCGCGATTTCTACCGTGATCAGCGAGGCGCTTTGCTGCTTATTCTGTATTATTTACATCCAGAAAAAAGTGCCGATCATGCGTCTTGGAAAGAAATGGATGGTATTTGATTCTTCTTTATTAAAGAAGACCATCGCTTACGGCTGGGCGTCCGCCATGCAGCAGGCAACGGTCCAGCTGGGAAAGCTTGGCATCCAGGCCATCGTCAACACCATGGGCGTTTCCGTGGCCGCTGCATTTGCGGTAGTTAACCGGATCGATGATTTCGCCTACACCCCAGAGCAGAACATCGCCCATGCCATGACCGCTCTCATGGCCCAGAATAAAGGCGCTGGCAAAAAAGACCGGATGCGGGAAGGCTTCCGCTGCGGACTGGTTTTGGAAACTATCTACGGTATCGCAGTCTTTTTAGTCTGCTTCGTATTTGCAAGACATCTGATGATGCTGTTTGTCAAAGACGAGGAGGTTATCGGACACGGTGTTACCTACCTGCACCTGATCTCCGTGATGTACATTCTCCCGGCATTTACCAACGGAATCCAGGGCTTCTTCCGCGGTATCGGCGATCTGAAGATTACCCTGATCAGCAGCTTTATCAACATGGGCGTCCGGGTTCTGGCTGCCGCTCCGCTGGTTCTGATCATGCACCTTGGCATCGAGGCTCTGCCATTCTCCTATCTGGCTGGCTGGATCGGTATGCTGGTGGCGGAACTGCCGCTGCTCATTCGGACTTATCGGAAACAAGACTAAGTTTAAAATGGCTGACCAAGACATTTCGCCCGGTCAGCCATTCTTTATCTAATGAATTTTCTATTTTCCTAAATGCCAGATCTCCTCATTATACTGCGCGATGGTCCGGTCGCTGGAGAACATACCTGCCTTGGCAATATTTACCAGACATTTCTTTCTCCATTCTACAGGATTTCCTGCGTAATCAGCCAGCGCCTGGCCTTTTCTCACCACATAAGCGTTGAAATCCGGTAATGTCTGGAACCAGTCTTTGCTGATCAGCTCGTGATGGAGACGGGTCAGACTTTCCTTCTGTCCCTCTTTCATCATCTCATCCCCAATCAGAAAATCAACTGCCCGGCGGATATTGGGATCGCCCTCGTACCACTGTTTGGAGCAATAATCAGCCGCTTCGTAACGGTGAATCACCTGATCGGAGGTCTGACCGAAAATGTAGATGTTATCATTTCCAACCTGCTCACTGATCTCCACATTGGCACCATCCATGGTTCCTAATGTCAACGCGCCGTTCAGCATAAACTTCATGTTGCCAGTACCAGACGCCTCCTTGGACGCCAGACTGATCTGCTCCGACAGATCACAGGCCGGAATCAGCTTCTCCGCCGCCGTCACATTATAATTCTCCACAAATACCACCTGCAGCCACTTGGATACCTCCGGGTCTGCCGCAATCACTTTGGATACCGTCAACAGCGCATGGATGATATCTTTGGCAATGATATAAGCCGGAGCCGCCTTCGCTCCGAAAATGCTTACCATCGGTGCAGCTGGCAGATGTCCCGCCTTGATCTCATAATACTGATGGATCAGATAAAGAAGATTCAGCTGCTGGCGTTTATACTCATGAAGACGCTTGGACTGGATATCAAATACCGCATCGGTGGAAATCTTCACATTCTGCGTCTCCAGAAGCCAATCCGCCAGCGCCTGTTTGTTGGCCTTCTTGATTTCTGTCAGTTCTTTTAAAACCGTCTCATCATCCTGGAATGCCAGAAGTTTCTCCAGTTCTGTGGCATCCTTCTTAAATCCACTGCCGATCCGGCGCTCCAGTTCTTCTGTCAGAAGCGGATCACATTCCATCAGCCATCGGCGGAAAGTAATGCCATTGGTCTTATTGTTGAATTTCTCTGGATACAGCTGATAGAATCCGTGTAACTCGGACTCTTTTAAAATCTCTGTGTGCAATGCCGCCACGCCATTGGTAGAATGGGTGAAATGAATATCCATGTGGGCCATATGCACCAGATCATTCTTATCAATGATAGCCAGTTTCTCATCCTTGGAACGGGTTCTCGCCAGTTTATCCAATTTTTCGATCACTGGCATCAGCTGCGGAACCACATCATCCAGATATTCTCTCGGCCATTTCTCCAATGCCTCCGCCAGAATGGTATGATTGGTGTAAGCGCAGGTATCGGTAACAATCTTCACCGCCTCTTTGAATTTGATACCCTTCTTTTCCAGCAGACGGATCAGCTCCGGAATCACCATACTTGGATGGGTGTCATTGATCTGGATTGCCGCGTAATCCGCCAGGTCATGAAGCTTGCAGCCACGGGCAATGCTCTCCTCCAGAATCAGCTGGGCACCTGCGGAAACCATCAGATACTGCTGGTAAATACGCAGTCTCCGTCCAGCCTCGTCGGAATCATCCGGATACAGGAATAATGTTAAGTTCTTGTCAATCTTTGTCTTATCAAATAAAATACCGTCATGGACAATGGTTTCATCGATGGTATCCAGGTCAAACAAATTCAGCGTATTGGTCCGGCCCTCATATCCGGTCACTGCCAGCTTATAAAGTCGGGCCTGATAAGTTTTTCCAGCCAGTTCCACTGGATAAACCGTATCGGTTTTCTCTGCCCAGCTATGTTCCGAAAGCCACGGATCCGGCAGTTCATTCTGCACACCGCCTTTGAAGGACTGATGGAACAATCCAAAATGATACCGAAGGCCAACACCGTCTCCTGGAAGATTCAAGGTTGCCAGGGAATCCAGGAAACAAGCCGCCAGACGTCCCAGTCCGCCATTTCCCAGAGATGGCTCTGGCTCTACTTCCTCGATCTCAGACATTTTTTTACCTGCTGCCTCTAACACCGCCTTCACAGAATCATAAAGTCCTAAATTGATCAGGTTGTTGGAAAGAAGCTTTCCGATCAGAAATTCTGCACTGATATAATACAGCTTTCTGCCTTTCACCGGTGTCTTGCGGGCCTCGCTCTCCTTTTCTACCATCTTTAAAAGCGCCAGATAAATCTCCTGGTCCGTACATGTACTTAAAGCTTTCTTTGTCTCTGTCTCCAGGATCTCCTTGATCTGCTCTACAGTTTTATTCATAAAAGCCTCCTCATCATCGATTTTCTATTGCTTCTCTTTTCGTATTGCTTCCTTTTATAGTTTATGGTATACCACACAAAACATGTCAATTTCTTGCAATATTCCATTGAAATATGGTATAATCCTATCATTACGAGGTGACTTTTATGAAAAAGCAGACATTTTTACAGGAAATCCGCAAGCATGGCGCTGATCGCTTTCCTTTCAATATCTATCCATGCACGATTCCCAGAGATTTTTTTACCGTTCCGCTTCACTGGCATGCCAGCATGGAACTGATTTTTGTAAAAAAAGGGACTGGCATCATCCAGTCCGGCTTAACTTCCAACATCGCAAATGCCGGGGATATTTTTCTCTTTGCTCCCGGTACGCTTCATGCCCTCAAACGCTTCGAAGACCATGTGATGGAATACGAAAATATCATCTTTGATCTGGAACTCTTAGGCGGTTCCAGTGACCTGTGCGCAGAACGATATCTTCTGCCTCTTCAAAGCGGCAGACTGCCTCTTCCGGATTGTCTTCATCCTGACAGTCCCTGCTACCAGACCGCTTCCTCCTGTTTAAAAGAGGCCGAAGAAGCCAACCGTCTGAAGCTGCCCGGATACGAGCTGGCCATCAAAGGCGCGCTCCTCCGTTTTCTCTCCATCCTGATCGCGCAATACAGTCAGACTGCCGCAGCTGTTTCTGATACCAGAGATACCCGCCGTCTGAAGCTGGTCCTTCAGCTGATTACCGACCATTTTTCGGAAAATCTCTCTGTGGAAGCTGCTGCTGCCGTCTGCCAGTGCAGCTCCAGTCATTTTATGCGCTGGTTCAAGACCATGACCGGCCAGGGCTTCACCTCTTTCTTAAATGAACACCGGTTAAATGTAGCCGCTGACCGTCTGCGTACAACCGACGATACTGTCCTTTCGATCGCCGGACAATGTGGTTTTGACAACCTTTCTTACTTTAACCGGGCTTTCAAAAAACGATATGGCATGACGCCACGGGAGTACCGAAGGTTGAAATGACAGCGCACAGACAACAGCAGCCAGATCGCCTGCCGTATAAAAGAAAGGACTTTTAGACATAACGGAATGTCCAAAAGTCCTTCTTGAAGTTATTTTCTTCTATATACTATTTTGTCTGCACAACTCCGTTCACGATCCAAGCGCCGTCTGCGTTAACAGAGTTTCCTTCAATCACGGTATTTTTCAACAGTTTTCCTCTGTATCCGTCAGAAACCGGATTGAAATAATAGCACCTCTTCACGCCATTGGCATCTGGAATCCATATCCAGCCAGTCATCATTTTACCTCTGGTGTTGTCAGAGATCGGATTGCAATAGTAAATGTTGCCGTCTGGATCGGTTACCCAGCCAGTCATCATCTGGCCTGCTTCATCGAACCGGAACCAGTCAAAGGCGGACTGGCCTGCTGCAGTGTTGGCGTATGGGTTGACTACGGCTGCCCACTGGTTTTTGTAGTCTTTTCCAGTGTTGTCCTTGAATCCCCACTTATCGCCAGTCTGTTTCCAATTTCCTCTTACCACATAAGATGGAAGAGAGCCGGTAGATGGGCCGCCTGTGGTGTTGGTTGTGGTTACCTTGCGAGAGGAACTGCCACCACCGCCGGAGCTGCCGCCGCTGCTGTGGGAACCACCACCGCCGCCGGAGCTGCCACCACTGTTGTGAGAACCGCCACTGCTGGAACCAGAGCCAGAGTTGCTTCCACCACTACTGCCAGAACCACTTCCGCCGGAGTTTCCACCACTGGAACTGTTATTCATCTTAAAGAAGGTTACGGTATATTCTAATGGTACATCATTGCCGTACTTATCCTGAATGCCCTCGATTTTTACAGTTACTACATCAGAAGCAGAATATTTGATGGCTGGCTGGAAGATAATTGCAGGCCCAATGCCATATCCACCACCATTATAGTTAAAATATTTTCCACTCTTATTAGTACAACTGCTATCAAGGACAACGCTGCTTCCATCCTGTTTGGTCATGGTTATCTTCAGCGCCTGTTTATCCGTTACTTTTAAAACACTGCCGTTGATAGATACCGACCACGGACCCTGGAAATACTCGACTGGCATATTCTGTGCTGGCCACATGACATAAGAAATATCCGATGCATCAGTATTTCCTTTATCAAAAGAATACATAGCTGTATAACTGCCGCTATGCCCAAAGCCAGTTGCCGACATGGTTGGGTTGATGCACCATCTGCGGTGTCCGACCCGGTCAATATTACTGCTGTCGCCATCGTCCATCCATCCGTCAATAACCGCCTGACTTAAATTGGTATAGCCCAACCCAAGATTGGAAGCCGACGTTCCTGAATATCCTAAGTCATAAAACTCCTGCGATACTGATGCTGGTTTTTTCGGGGTATGTGATAATTTCCCCACTTCCGTCAATAAGGTCGTTCCTGCCTGCGCTTTTTTTGCATATTCTGCATCATTTGATACGTCTGCATCCAGACCAGCAATGTAACGGATAAAATTCAAAGTATTTAAGGCATTCTGAATGGTTCCATCGGTTAATACACCTGCCTCGTTATTCTTAGCATTTGGCGTTACCGTCCAAGCATCTCGGTAGCTGATTGAAAATGGATGATCCTTCAAAAATGCTCTGATTTCATCCGGGCTATGAGTATCTACTGTTTTTAAATTCGCCTTCTGAACGGTAACCACTAAGGATACCTGCTCCGGATAGGTATAGTATTCCCCCTCTGCAGTGAATGGAATCGTAACGGTTGCTCCATTTCCCAACTGTTTTAACGTAAAATGGATCATTCCTGCTTCATCTACCGTTGGAAGCTTCTCGAATTTCGCTTTTTCTTCATCAGATAATTCTTTTAAAATAATCTTTGTTGGTTTTCTCTCGTCTTTCCAATAATACAGGGCTGCCACATCCGCAGTCTGCTCTTTTCCATTATCCGGAACCTGCATTTTTCCACCATAGATGGAGCCAATGCTCTTTTTTTCAATGGTGAAATAAGCGCTTTCCTCATCCAATTTCAATTTATCGTACTGACCACAGCTGATACTTGTGATCCGATATTTACCAGGCTTCTCGCCTGCTTCTCTTTCGTATACGATATCCGTCAGCCTTTTTTTCTCTACACTGGTATCGCCGACAATCTCATACTGAGAAGTTGGAATCTGATAAAGAACCGGATCTTTTCTTCCATAGGTTTTCTTAAAATCATTTGTTATCAAGTGAATGGTCACAGATTTCTGATTTGCTTCTCCCTGTTCCGGAGT
>CAKRWX010000040.1 GCA_934418055.1 uncultured Lachnospiraceae bacterium | reverse complement strand
ATGATGAACGGGGAATGTTGCTGGAGGATTGGACGGGAAGTGTCCCTATGAAAATGCGTCCCATGCGGAACCTTTCGATTGAGGAAAAGGATTGGAACAGCGATGAAACCATCCATATTTCAAAGCCTCACGTAGAAAGCATGCTGGAAAATTATTACCCATGGGTGGTTTCCATGATGCAGTATGTGGAAAACGATGATGGCCAGAAGCGTCTGGTTGTTATGGATATCCGTTTTTCGAAAATAGCCCGGTATGTGGGAAATGTGGGAATTGGCCAGCACGGCTACTGCTTTATCACCAATGAAAATGGGAATATTGTATACCATCCGCAGCAGCAGCTGCTGTACACGGGGTTAAAATCAGAGGATACCGGATGGTTTTCTTCTCTGGAGGATGGAGTGTTCCACCGTGGAGACCAGATTTATGCCATTCAGACCGATGAAAATACAGGGTGGCACATCGTTGGTGTCAGCTACTTGGATGAGGTGGTCAATCAACGGGTACAGACTGCGGTGCGGATTCTGACCATGCTTCTGGCTGCTGTCCTTTTCACGGCGGTGGTCAGCAGCATCCTGTTATCCAGAGTGGTTTCCCGGCCAATCCATGGGCTGGTGAAGGCAATGCAGGATTTTGAAAAGAACGCGGAGGAATTTTCTTATACTCCGGAAGGCGGAACCAAAGAGGTTGTGGAATTAAGCCAGTCCTTTGAACATATGGTAGGGCAGATCCAGGAGCTGATGAGCCAGGTCCGCAATGAGGAGATCACCTTGAGAAAGACCGAGTTAAAGGCTCTTCAGGCCCAGATCAATCCCCATTTCCTATATAATACCCTGGATGCCATCGGATGGATGTGCGAGGAAGAGCGGAGTAAAGAGGCTGTAGAGATGGTTAATGCATTAGCCAGGCTGTTCCGCATCAGCATCAGCCGCGGTCACGAACTGATCCCCATTGAAAAAGAGGTAGAGCACGCCAGAAGCTATCTGAAGATCCAGAAATTTCGATATAAGGATCAGTTTGAGTATGAATTTCAGGTGGATGAAAGCTGTCTTGGTTATTATTGCAATAAGATCACCCTTCAGCCGATCATTGAAAATGCCATCTATCATGGCATTGACCGGATGGTAGATCAGGGATTCATCACGATCCGGATCTTTCCGGATGGAGAAGATATTGTATTCCAGGTGGAGGACAATGGTATCGGCATGACGGAGGAACAGTGCAGCCAGTTTTTAAAGCAGGAAGGCAGCGACCGGCAGGGACTTGGTGGAATCGGGATCAAAAATGTCAATGACAGGATCAAAATCTATTTTGGAGAAAAGTATGGAATTTCCATTGAAAGTGAACTGGATGAGGGAACCTGTGTGACCATCCGGATGCCGAAGGTAAAGGGGGATGAAGTGTAAACATGAAAAAATGGGTACATAGAAGGACAGGAGGATGGCAGGTGGCAGCACTGGCAGCTGTGATCCTTCTGATCAGCAGCGGCTGCGCTTCTTCCCAGACAGCCACGGGAAAGAAGCACTCCATAGCCCTGGTAACCAAATCTACCACTTCGGCTTTCTGGCATTCTGTAAAGGCCGGCGCCGGAGCAGCAGCGGCAGAGTATAACCTTGATTTTACCTTTGAGGGTCCGGAAAAAGAGGAAGACTATGAGACACAGAACCGGATGATCCGGGAGGCCGTGGAACGTGGAGCAGAAGCTCTGGTGATCTCAGCAGTAGATTATAATGCCAATGCGGAGGCAGTGGATCAGGCGGCGAAAAAAGGATTACAGATCGTGGTCATTGACAGTGATGTGAATTCTTCTGGTGTGATAAGCCGGATCGGGACCAATAACGATGCGGCAGGGGAGATGGCAGCCCGGGCCCTGTTAGATGGAGAGGAAGAAGTACTTCATGTAGGAATTGTAAATTATGATGTGAATTCTGCCAATGGACAACAACGTGAGGAAGGATTCCGAAGGGTGATCCAGGAGAGCCCGAGAGTTGCGGATATTACTACCATTAATGTAATCTCGACAACGGAAGATGCCCGCATTGGAACAGAAAAACTATTAAAAGAGCATCCGGAGATTAATGCGATTGTTACCTTTAATGAGTGGACCAGTCTGGGAGTTGGATGGGCGATCCGTGGACAGGGTCTGGCAGACGCAACCAGAGTCGTGGCCTTTGACAGTAATGTGGTTAATGTGGGAATGCTGGAGACAGGAGAAGTGGATGCCCTGATCGTCCAGAATCCGTATGCCATGGGCTATCTGGGGGTAGAAGCGGCCTACCGGCTGTTAAATGGGCAGAAGGTGACTGCAGTTACGGATACAGATACTGTGGTAGTGACAAGAGAGAATATGTATGATGAAGCGTGCCAGCGAATCCTGTTTACCTTTGAAGAATGATCGTAAAAGAAAAGGATATGACGTCAGATTATGTCTAAAAATTGTCGATAATCAATAAAAAAGTTGAAAATGGAACAGTGAAACTGTGCAAAATAATAGGAAATTGAACCTTGTCCGTACAATTTTGTAAAGATTTTTTGTCATAATTTTCCTATAATAAGAATCGTAAACAGGGATGCGGGGAAGGTACCCCGATTCTTAAACGATATGTATTCAGGAGGGAAATACTATGAAAAAATCATTAGCACTTGTGTTAGCAGGAACCATGGCATTTGGTCTGACCGCATGTGGCGGTGGAAAAACTTCCACACCATCGACAACTGCAGCAGCGGCAGCAACCGAGGCAGCAGCAGTCAGTGAAGCAGCAACCGAAGCAGCTAAGGCTGAGGCAGTAGACTTAAATGTTGGTGTTTTCTACTATACATACAGCGATACTTATATTGCAAGCGTTCGTACTGCATTAGACAAAGCATTAGGCGATGCAGGCATTTCCTATCAGGATTATGATGGCAACAGCAACCAGACTACCCAGAACGAGCAGATCGATACCGCAATCAGCCAGGGCGCAAACCTGCTGATCGTTAACATCGTTACCTCCGGTTCTGTAGATGCTTCCCAGGCGATCGTTGACAAGGCAAGTGCAGCAGGAATCCCGGTTATCTTCTTTAACCGCGCTGTTGAGTCTGACGAGGATGAGGGTAAAGTACTTGGAAGCTATGATAAGTGCGCATTCGTTGGTACCGATGCACCAGAAGCAGGTCATATGCAGGGTAAACTGATCGGTGACTATCTGGTTGAGAATTTTGATAAAGTTGACTTAAACGGTGATGGCAAGATCAGCTATGCAATGTTCATGGGCCAGTTAGGTAATGTTGAGGCAATCTATCGTACCCAGTACGGTGTGGAAGATGCCAACGCAGTATTAAAAGAAGCTGGAAAGCCAGAATTAGAGTACTTTGATGCTTCTAACACTGACTGCTATCAGGTTGATCAGGATGGTAACTGGAGCGCAACTGCTGCCAATAACTACATGAACACCAACTTAGCACAGTACAGCGAGGCAAACGGCAACATGATCGAGCTGGTTATCTGTAACAATGATGGTATGGCTGAGGGTGCAATCTCCGCTCTGAATGATAAAGGCTATAACTTAGGAACTGCTGACTGCGTAACGATCCCGGTATTTGGTGTTGACGCAACAGACGCAGCAAAACAGCTGATCAAAGATGGCAAGATGACCGGAACCATCAAACAGGATGCAGAAGGTATGGCAAACGGAATCGCTTACCTGACCAAGAACGTAGCAGAAGGCAAGGATCTGATGGCTGATACCAGTGATTTTAATATCTCTGAAAAAGTTGCTAACAAGATCTATATCCCATATGCAGCATACACAGGAGAAGAATAAGGATTAAAGACCTTTTAGAACTGAAAAGGGCGGCTGCCGTTATGCGGCTGCCGCCCTTTTTACATAAGTTTGACTTAAATCGAAAAACGGGAATGGATAGGAGGACACAGATGGAGCATGATGTTTTGCTGCAGATGACAGATATCTGTAAGGAATTCCCAGGTGTAAAGGCACTGGATCATGTTTCCCTGACCGTAAGACGTGGAACCGTTCACGCATTGATGGGAGAGAATGGTGCAGGAAAGTCCACCCTGATGAAATGCCTGTTTGGTATTTATTCCAAGGACAGCGGCACGATCACTCTGGAAGGAAAAGAAGTTAATTTTAAAAATTCAAAAGAAGCCCTGGAAAATGGTGTGGCTATGGTACATCAGGAGCTGAACCAGGCATTGAAACGCAATGTTATGGATAACATCTGGCTTGGACGTTATCCGATGATCGGCGGTATCATGGTAGATGAGAAAAAAATGTACGATGATACGAAGGCGATTTTTGAACAGTTGGGAATTGATGTAGACCCGAAACGGATCATGAGTACCATGCCTGTCTCCCAGAGACAGATGGCGGAGATTGCAAAGGCGGTTTCCTTTAATTCTAAAATCATTGTATTTGATGAGCCTACCTCTTCTCTGACGGAGCAGGAGGTTGAGCATTTATTCCGGATCATCAATATGCTGCGTGACAAGGGCTGCGGTATTATTTACATCTCCCACAAGATGGCAGAGATCCTGCGGATCGCAGATGATGTCACTGTCATGCGGGATGGCACATGGGTGGCTACAGAACCGGCCAGTGAGCTGACCACGGAGAAGATCATCAAGCTGATGGTAGGCCGTGAATTAAATAACCAGTTCCCGCCAAAGACCAATAAGCCGGGTAAAGTGGCACTGGAGGTGGAGCATCTGACCGCCCAGTATTCACTGTTAAATGATGTTTCCTTCAAGGTAAGAGAAGGTGAGATCGTTGGTCTGGCAGGTCTGGATGGCAGCGGACGTACAGAAACATTGGAAAATATTTTTGGTATTGCTACCAGAAAGAGCGGTACGATCAAATATAAAGGCAAACAGGTTCTGAACCGGAACGCACGGGAGTCCATCAAGAATGGATTTGCCATGCTGACGGAGGAACGGAGAGCTACAGGTATTTTTGGAATCCAGGATATCAAGGAGAATACGGTAATTTCCAGTTTAAAGAAGCATTTAAAAGCAGGAGTGTATCTGGATGAGAAATCGATGCGTAAGGACACCCAGTGGTCCATAGATGCCATGCACACGAAGACTCCTAGCCAGAGCACAAAGATCCGTTCTCTTTCCGGAGGTAACCAGCAGAAGGTTATTTTAGGCCGCTGGCTGTTGACGGAACCAGAGGTACTTCTTCTGGATGAGCCAACCAGAGGTATCGATGTAGGAGCAAAGTACGAGATCTATCAGCTGATCATCGACCTGGCCAATAAAGGAAAAGTAGTTTTGGTGGTATCTTCCGAGATGCCAGAGCTTCTTGGTATCTGTGACAGGATCTTAGTCATGTCCGGAGGCCGTCTGGCAGGTGAAGTAGATGCGAAAAATACAACACAGGAAGAGATTATGGCTCTTGCTGCAAAATATGTATAAGGAGGCTTACACAGTATGAACGTGATTGCCAATGTAAAACAAAAATATGCCAGCTATCAGAGTCTGGATGCGAAAGATAAAAAGACCTTCTGGAAAGAAGCGCTGATCAATAATGCACTCTACATCCTGTTAGTGATTGCGATCATTTACACCTACACTCAGAACCACCGGTTCCTGGCGCCGTCATCCATCGTTAATATCATCAGTCTTTCCGCAGCAAACCTGCCGATCGCCTGCGGTATTGCCGGATGTATCGTATTAACAGGTACAGACCTTTCAGCAGGTCGTGTGGTTGGTCTGACTGCATGTATTTCTGCTTCCCTGTTGCAGGCGGTAACCTACTCCACGAAGATGTTCCCGAATCTTCCGGTTCTTCCGATTCCGGTCGTGATTCTGGCAGTTGTTCTGGTAGGCGGTATCGTTGGATGGGTCAATGGTTTCTTCGTTGCCAAATTCCAGTTACATCCATTTATCGTAACTCTGGCAACCCAGCTGATCGTATATGGTTCTCTGTTGATGTACATCATGATCAATGGCAACAATGGACAGCCTCTGTCTGGCCTTGATGATTCTTTCAAGAACTTCGTAACCGGCAGTTTCTTAACCTTTGGTGAAGGTACTTCCAAGGTAACAGTTCCGTGGTATGTGCTGTATGCAGCCATCATCGTTGCTCTTATGTGGTTCATCTGGAACAAGACCACATTCGGTAAAAATATGTTTGCCGTAGGTTCTAACCCGGAAGCAGCCAATGTATCTGGTGTTAATGTTATGAAGACCACCATTATGGTACATACTTTAGCAGGTATGATGTACGGTGTTACTGGTTTCATCGAGTCTGCCCGTATCGGTTCCAATACCGCCAACACCGGTTTGAACTACGAGTGTGATGCCATTGCAGCCTGCGTTATCGGTGGTGTCTCTTTCGTTGGTGGTACTGGTAAGATCAGCGGTGTGGTTATGGGTGTATTCTTACTGCGAATCATTTTCGTAGCACTGAACTTCTTATCCATCAACGCTAACTTACAGTACATCATCAAAGGTCTGATCATTCTGGTGGCATGCGCTATTGATATGAGAAAGTACCTGGTTCGTAAATAAAATAGAGCGAAAATTCATGGATTCAGCCATGACGCGAGAGAAAAATTTTCGTAACTGTTCAATAGGTCTGCGCACTTGCTGCGCTGACCGTAAGAAAACCTTGGCTTGCAAGCAAAAATCCCATCAGCGAAGCTGATTTGGAATGGATTTTTGCTCGTAACTATGAAGGTACTGAATTGTTACAATTCTTCTATGCGTCATGGCTGTTTCGTGCTATACTGATTCTATCGGCTGAACGAAATAGAAAATCAGAACAGATAGGAATGCGGGAAAGTGCTGCGGGAGAGGAAGTAACATGGAAGAAGAAAAGAAGGAATTACCGAAAAAACGATGGTTTGGCCGTGGAATTTATGGAAGTAAGGATGTGCCGATCCGGATCTTGGATGGGCTGATCGCTTTTTTGATTGTATTGACCATTGCGCTGACTGCGATTTTTGCCATCAATGGCGGTTATGTGGTGAGTTTTGATACTGGCGGCGGTGAGGCGATCGAATCCCAGAAGCTCCGCCATGGTAGTTTTGTGGAGGATCCTGGAACTCCAGTTCGGGCTGGATATGAGTTTGAAGGCTGGTTTTATGGACCGGATCTGGAAAATCCATGGTATTTTGATATAAATAAAGTATCGGAAGATGTGACACTGACTGCCAGATGGACTCCAGCGAGGGTCACAGTACGGTTCGATCTAAATGGCGGCGTCTGGTCAGCGGCAGATCAGGAGAAAATGAGTGCCGGAACAGATGCTGGTGCGGATTCCATGGAAGTGACCTTTGGGGAACCTTATGGCATACTGCCAGTTCCCGTAAAAGAGGGAGCGGTGTTTGACGGCTGGATGTACAGTGGCCAGACCATCACAGAGGACACGAAAGTAACGGTCAACGGAGAACATGTGCTGACGGCACAGTGGAAATAGGAGAGTTGTCATGATACCTGATGAAGAGGTGAAATTAACATCCATGTCCCCGGCGGCGGGATGCGCGGCGAAGATTGGTCCTGGCACACTAGCGGGAATTTTGCAGGGTCTGCCGCGATTTGAGGATCCAAATCTATTGGTAGGGATTGAAACCTCAGATGATGGGGCGGTCTATCAGATTTCAGAGGATGCGGCTCTGATCCAGACGCTGGATTTCTTTCCGCCTATGGTGGATGACCCTTATGTGTTTGGACAGGTGGCGGCGGCCAATGCTTTGAGTGATATCTACGCCATGGGCGGAGAACCGAAGGTGGCACTGAATATCGTGGCGTGGCCCAACTGCGTGAATCCCAAGTTTTTAGGAGAGATCTTAAAAGGCGGTGCAGATAAGGTAAAGGAAGCCGGGGCAGTTTTGGCAGGCGGTCATTCCATCCAGGATGATGTGCCAAAGTATGGATTGAGTGTGACGGGCCTGGTGCATCCGGACCGGGTATACAAAAACTGCGGTGCAAAGCCGGGGGATGTGCTGGTGTTAAGCAAGCCTCTGGGAACCGGCATTGTCAACACGGCGGTGAAGGCGGAGATGGCTTCGAAAGAAGCGGAGACAGAAGTGATCCGGGTCATGACAACATTAAATAAGAAAGCCAAAGAAATTCTGGAAGAATTCCCAGTTCACGCCTGCACCGATGTGACTGGATTTGGCCTGGCGGGACATGTCATGGAAATGGCGGAAGGAAGCCAGGTGGAGATCAGGATCCACGTGGATCAGTTGAAGGTTCAGAAAGCGGCCCTGGAGTACGCCCGCATGGGATTGGTGCCAGAAGGGGCATACCGGAACCGACAGTATACAGAAAGACAGATGCAGATAGATCCGGCAGTGCCGGAAGAGATGCAGGATGTGGTGTTTGATCCACAGACCTCCGGCGGACTGCTTTTTGCAGTAAGCCCGGAGACGGCTTATGAGATTTTGAAGAAGGCAGAAGAAGCAGGTGTGGAAAAAGACTGGGCTGTGATCGGAGAGGTAAAGGCTGCGGATGTGGGATTACAGGATTCCAGAGAAGTCGATGATGTAAGCGGATATCAGGAGAATCCTGCTGAGCCGCATCAGGTAGTGAGAGTGAGGCTGGAGCCATGATCTATTTCGACAGCGCAGCAACTTCCTATTATAAACCGGAATCGGTAGCTAAAGCCGTAGCGGAGGCCATTTCCCATATGGGGAATCCAGGGCGCGGAGCCCATGAGGCTTCTTTGGACGCGTCCCGTGTGGTCTATGGCACCAGAGAGAAACTGGCAGAACTTTTCGGAGCCGAGGACGCCAGCCAGATTGCGTTTACCGCTAATTCTACAGAAAGTTTAAATATTGCCATTCAGGGACTGCTAAATCCAGGTGATCATGTGATCACTACGGTGATGGAGCATAATTCCGTGCTTCGTCCCTTGTACCTGTGCCAGCAGCGGGGCGTTTCCTTAACCATACTTCCGCTGTCAGCAGTGGAACCTGCAACAGAAAAAAACATGACAGGGGAAAACGTAACGGAAGAAAATGGAGCAGATAAGGTTGCAACTGGGGGCAGAGCAGTGGTTGGGAGCGTAACGCCGGAAGCGATCGAAGAGGCCATCCGTCCCAATACCCGCATGGTGGTCTGCACCCACGGCTCCAATCTGACTGGAGACCTTAATGATCTGGAGGCTATTGGCCGTGTATGCAAAAAACATCACGTCTTATTTGTGGTGGACGCATCCCAGACAGCCGGGGTATTTCCCATCCGGATGGAAGAGATGAACATTGACGTTCTGTGCTTTACGGGACACAAAAGCCTGATGGGGCCTCAGGGAACTGGCGGCATGTGTGTCAGAAAGGGAGTGGTCATCCGTCCGCTGTTAGCAGGCGGAAGCGGGATCGACAGTTATTCAAAGACCCATCCGCAGGTGATGCCAACAGCCCTGGAGGCAGGAACTCTAAATGCCCATGGAATCGCTGGACTTTCGGCGGCGCTGGACTTTATTAAGAAAGTGACACCAGATGTCATCCGACAGCGGGAAGAGCAGCTGACCAGACGGTTTGTCAGCCAGGTAAAGTCCATTCCCGGTGTAAAGTTATATGGCAATCATGAACATTTTCCCAGAGCGCCCATTATTTCCCTGAATATCCGGGATGATGATTCTGGGGAAGTGGCCGATGCCTTGGCTCAGGACTATGGGATCATGACCAGAGCAGGTGCCCACTGCGCACCGTTGATGCATGAGGCGCTCGGCACCAGGGATCAGGGGGCTGTGCGGTTCAGCTTTTCCTATTTTAATATGGAAGAGGAGATCGACCAGGCGGCAAAAGCCATAAGAGAACTGGCGGAGGAACCATCATGAGAAAAAAAGAAAACCGTCTGGTGATTACCTTTCACTCCACAACCGAGGCCATGGCGGCAGAGAAACGATTAAAAGAAGCGAACATTCCCGGAAGGCTGATCCCGGTGCCCAAACAGATCAGCGCCGGATGCGGTCTGGCATGGAGCGCACCGGAGGGGGAGAGAGAAGCAGTAGTAAGATCCTTTGGACTGATGCAGCTGTCATTTGATCAAATGACCGTTGTTCAGATATAAAATTTTCACTTAAGGAGGAAGCATATGGAAAGCAACAAAGGCGTGTTAGAAAAGTGGTTCCATCTGAAGGAGAACCACACAGACGCAAAAACTGAGGTGATCGCCGGAATTACCACATTTATGACGATGGCGTACATTCTGGCTGTGAACCCCAACGTGTTAGGCGCATCGGGAATGGACAGTGGTGCGGTATTCACGGCCACAGCCCTGGCCGCAATGGTAGGTACCCTGATGATGGCGCTGTTTGCTAATTACCCATTTGTTCTGGCACCTGGAATGGGACTGAACGCGTATTTTGCATACACCGTTGTCCTGCAGATGGGTTATAGCTGGGAAATGGCTCTGGCAGCAGTATTCGTAGAAGGTGTTGTATTTATCGTTCTTTCTGTGACCAATGTCAGAGAGGCGATCTTCAACTCCATTCCAATGAATCTGAAATACGCAGTTTCCGTAGGTATCGGCCTGTTGTGGACAGCGCAACTTTAGTATCCTTATATTCCTTTAAAGGTTCTGTTGCAGCAGGAACCTTCTCTTCTGAGGGAATCACCGTTGTTCTGGCCATGATCGGAATTCTGATCACCGGTATTCTGGTAGTGAAAAATGTAAGAGGCAACATTCTCTGGGGCATCCTGATTACATGGGCCCTTGGCATGATCTGCCAGCTGATCGGCCTGTACCAGCCAAATCCAGAACTGGGATTCTACAGTATGTTCCCGGATTTCTCCGCAGGCTTCGGCATCAAGAGCATGGCTCCAACTTTTATGAAACTGGATTTCTCCAAGATCGCATCCTTAGATTTCCTGGCTGTGGTATTTGCGTTCCTGTTCGTGGATCTGTTTGATACCTTAGGCACTCTGATCGGTGTTGCTTCTAAGGCAGATATGCTGGACAAAGACGGCAAGCTTCCTCACATCCGTGGCGCATTGCTTTCCGATGCCATCGCAACTTCTGTTGGTGCGGTATTTGGTACTTCCACAACCACCACGTTCGTTGAGAGTGCATCTGGTGTAGCAGAAGGCGGACGTACTGGTCTGACTGCCATTGTCGCAGCGATCCTGTTTGGTCTGTCCCTGTTCTTATCCCCGATCTTCTTAGCAATCCCATCCTTCGCTACCGCTCCAGCGCTGGTAGTTGTTGGATTCATGATGATGACCACCGTAACCAAGATTGACTTCAGCGATTACACCGAAGCAATCCCGGCTTACATCTGTATCATCGCTATGCCATTCATGTACAGCATCTCCGAAGGTATCGCCATGGGCGTCATCTCCTACGTGATCATGAACGTGCTGACTGGCAACGCAAAGAAGAAAGGTACCAGCATTCTGATGTATGTGCTGGCAGTAGCATTTGTTTTGAAATACATTCTGTTATAAAATAGAAATCAACAACTGATCTCAGTACCCGGTCTGTCTGTGTCCTACGATGCAGGCGGACCGGGTATTTGTCTACAATTCTGTGAATAAAATAAAAAGATTGAAAAATTTCATACAATTTATAAAATAATATTTTATAGTGAAAAAAGATAAAAATAATTATAAAAAAGTGTTGACAAAATAGAACATACAGGATATAATAAAGACAACAAAAGGAAATACAAAAAAGAAACAAAAAAAGATGTCAGACAAACATCAAATCTAAGCAAAGGAGGTACGGTCCACCAAAAACTTAATTTTACCAGAACTGTAAAAGAACCCTGAAGAAATGAAATTTCGAATTCTAAAGTAGTTACAAGGAATCGTGATTCAGTCATATGACGAGAAAGTGTGGTTGGGTCAATGAAATTCTCAGAAGAGTAACCGTAGAAAGATATGAAAACAGAAGAAAGGAAATAATACATAGAAAGGGAAGAGATTTACAGAAACTGGCAGGAAAAAACTTCATATAGATAAAAATCTCAAAGAGAGGTATAGTCCCATGGACGAGATAGTTTAAAAGCGAGTATCGAAAACCAAGAAAAAGATGGATCGGTACTCGCTTATTTATGTTGTCATGTATTCACAGAAATCTCTTTAATCCAGTCCCTCCAGATCAAATGGCGGCGTATATTCTTCTTTCGCACTGCTTTTCTCCTGCATAAATCCCTGTTCCAAACCAAGAGCAATGGCTTCATTTAGCACTTTTTCATACTCAAAAGTAGTGATCCGTCGGCTGATCTCCGGAAATTCACTGCCGCCTGGATTATTTTTTGTCGCCCGGAAAAATGGCGTGTACTGGCTTAACAGGCTGATATAGTACTGACCAGTCGGGAGCGTGTCATGGATCCAGTGCAAAAGCCGGATGGAATCTTCGCGGGCACCTGGAAGTACCATGTGGCGGATGATGACGCCGGACTGCATGATTCCATCTGGATCCAGAACCGGCGTTCCGGTCTGGCGGATCATCTGGGTGATGGCCTCTGAGGCGCGGTCAAAATAGTTTTTTGCCTGGGAGTAGCGGCTGGAGAGGGCCGTATCCTGATATTTCAGATCCGGAAGCCAGATATCCACATAGTCGGCCAGTTCCCGGACGATTTCCACCCGCTCGTAACCGCCGCAGTTATAGACTACCGGGATCGTCAGTTTGTGTTTTACCAGATCCAGGG
>CAKRWX010000039.1 GCA_934418055.1 uncultured Lachnospiraceae bacterium | reverse complement strand
AGCAGCGCCCGGTCTGTACCATGTCCGTGATACGTTCTGGCAAAAGAACCGTAGAGAGTAAAATCCACTTTCACCACAGAGCCCCCGATCATTTTCTGGGCCAGAAATCCGATCCGCGCAGCTCCTGCTGTGTGGGAACTGGAAGGCCCGATCATGTTAGGGCCAAGTACATCAAAAACACTGATAAAGGACATGCGGTTTCACGCCTCCTAAACGAAAAAAATTAAGCCTGATAAACACAGGTTCCCTGGATAAATTTAGCGGTTACAGTATCTGCAGTATGCAGCCATAAAATACGCTGGAAACGATCCTGTACCGGACGTTCCACAAAATCAGCCAGTGCTGCATCGTCCAGGACCACAGCATCAAATTCATAATCCGGCTCAAAGCTGCCGACCTTTCCGAAGAATGATCCGCCGCCCTTGGTAGCGAGATAAAAGGCATTGGCAACGGTCAGGAAGTTCTTTTTGGCGAAAGGATCGCCATTCCGCTCCGTAAAGCACCAGCGCAGCTTGCTGGCCTGGATGGCATCAGTCATGGTCCGCAACAGATTTAAGTTATAGCCGCCTGCCATGTCAGTACCCAGACCGACACGGATACCGTCATGCACCATCTGAAGGATCGGAGCAACGCCATTGGCAGCATTGGTGTTGGACTGAGGACAATGTGCGACCAGGACATTGCGGTGTTTGATCAGTTCATATTCCGCTTCATTAGGATGCACCACATGGGCCATGACAGCTGGCTGTCTGCTTCCTAATAAGTCGTACATGTCATAAGCTTCACCGTAGCAGGAGAGACCGGGCTTTAACTGCTTGACCCATTCAATCTCATCCAGCCCCTCTGAAAGGTGTGACTGGACCGGTACCTGATATTTTTCTGAAAGTACCTGTAAACCTTCCATACATGCATCGGTACAGGTTGGCGTATAACGTGGAGTCAGGATCGGCTTTACCTGTCCATAGCCGGTTTCGGTTTCTTTCAGCCAGCGTTCGGTCTCTTTCAGGGTCTCTTCCGTCGTTTCCTGGAGACCAAAGCGGGAATTGCGGTCCATATTTAATTTGCCCACATAGGCGCTGAAGCCTGCATCTGCCAGCTTGCGCATCAGAAGCTCGGTTGCAGGGCGGTGAATGGTGGCGAAAATAGAGGCTCTGGTAGTGGTAGTTGTTTTTAACAGATCGTCAACAAAGCGGCCATAGGCTTTGTCTGCATATTCCAGATCTGCATACCGGCTTTCCTCCGGAAATGAATACCGGTCAAACCAGGTTTCCCATTCGGAATTGCAGTCCAAAAGCATTCCGAGACCACGGAAGCCGTACTGAGGTGCATGGACATGCATATCACACATACCGGGAACGATAAATTTGTCAGAAAAATCAAATACAGGAATCCCCTGGTATTCCTCTGGTAATTCGTGGAAAATACCTGCGGATTTTCCATCTTTACAGATGACATATTCATTCTCGTGATATTCCATATGATCAAAATCTGGTGTATGAACGATAATACCCTTTAATGCAAATGTACGATGCTTAAAAATTCCCATGATGAAATTCCTTTCCTGTCCGGCGCAGGTTTGCGCTGGTATATTTAATAGCTTTAACATAGCACATCAGACTTTTCAGCGCAAGAAAAATTAATGGGAAACAAAAAAACTACAGGCAATAAAAAATGCGGTTCACTTGTTATCGTGAACCGCATCAGCTGTATTAGAAGATTAGCCAAAGTATCTCTTTAACAGACCCTCGAATGCTCTGCCATGACGAGCCTCATCCTTTGCCATCTCATGAACGGTATCATGGATTGCGTCTAAGTTCAGCTCTTTTGCTCTCTTAGCCAGATCAAACTTACCAGCAGTAGCGCCATTCTCAGCCTCAACTCTTAACTCCAGGTTCTTCTTGGTGGAGTTGGTAACGACCTCGCCTAATAACTCAGCAAATTTTGCTGCGTGCTCAGCCTCTTCGTAAGCTGCTTTCTCATAGTACAGACCAACCTCTGGATAGCCCTCTCTGTGAGCAACTCTTGCCATAGCCAGATACATACCAACCTCAGAGCACTCGCCCTCGAAGTTTGCTCTTAAATCAGCCATGATATCTTCACGGGAGCCCTGTGCAACGCCAACTACATGCTCAGCAGCCCATGTTCTTTCTTCTGTCTGCTCGATGAACTTGGAAGCTGGAGCTTTACAAATTGGACAAAACTCTGGTGCGTTCTCTCCCTCATAAACATATCCGCATACTGTACAAACCCATTTCTTCATAATGATGATCTCCTTTTCTTTAAAATAATTTATGTTGTTACATTGACCCTTTGAATTAATAATAGTAATTGTTACTGATATCAATATACACTACTAAGAGGTTTTTGTCAAGTACTTGTTGAGAAAATTTTAAGTAATTTTTGTGGTGATTAATGGGAAACTTTGTCTAAGCAGTCCTTGCATAAACCATAGAAATAAGTAGTGTGGGTATCGATCCGTCCGTCGCAGTGTTCCTGGGCAGATTCGTTGAGTCCTGGGAAGGTATCCATTTCCAGATCGGATACGGCACCGCACTGTCTGCATACAAAATGGTAGTGTGGGCTGGTGTCCGCGTCAAACCGGTCCGGGCCATTGCCACAGGTCAGTTTCTGGATCTCGCCAAGCTCCACCAAAAGATTTAAGTTGCGGTAGACCGTACCAAGACTGATGTTGGGAAATTCCTCCCGGATACTCATATAGACAGCATCTGCGGTCGGATGGTCACGGCGTCCCATAAGACAGGTCTTGATCGAATCCCGTTGTTTGCTGTGTTTGATTGCTTTCATTCGAACTCCTCTTAACTAAAAATGATAATAGTTACTATCTTTATTATAACAGAAGCTCGAATGAAGTCAATAGATAGGTCGAAAAATAATACGAAATTACAGGGTTTCTTTGGCAATCCGTATGAATTCTTTGGTTGCCTGGGACATATAATGTCCTTTGTGATAGCCGATTCCCAGAACACCGTGGGCTTTCGGATAATTTAAGGAATAGAAGTTTAAACCGGTTTTGGTTTCCAGGTTATTCTGGAATACCTCGTGACTGGAAATGAACATCTTCGGGTAGAAAGTAATGCCCATGCCTTTGGCAGCCAGCGCCAGCACCGTCTCGATATTTTCCGTTTCCAGGATGATGTTGGGCGTGATCTGCGCTTCCTCGAACATCTCGTCCGCCAGAGTGCGGACCCGGTTTCCCAGGTTGATTAAGAGAAATGGACAGTTCTGCAGAAGCTTCAGGTCTGCGCTTTGGGACAATTTTTCCTTGATTTTGTCCACCTGTCCAGGATAGGCGTGTTCCAGCACTTTATCCGGGACCGCTAACAGAATCTCCTCATCACACAGAGGCACGGTCTCGATATTTTCCACCTTAAATGGAAGCATACCGATGATCAGGTCGATATCGCCGTGAAGCAGTCCGGCATCCAGCTCGCTGGAATTGCCTTCCACCAGCTGCAGATCGATATTGGGGAACTGTTCCTTATATAATGGAAGGATCTCCGGTAAAATCTTGCGTCCGCGGGTGTGCGACATGCCGATGATCAGCTTGCCTTTGGAGAAATCCTTAATATCCGCGATCTCGTGATAGGTTTCCTCCCGCAGTTCCAGAATCTCTCTGGCCCGTTTTTCCAGGACCTGTCCTGCGTAAGTCAGGGTCAGAGGGGTGGTGCGGTGGAAAAGGGCGATGTCAAACTCCTTTTCCAGGTTGGAAATATGGTTGCTTAAGGACTGCTGGGAAATGTAAAGCCGTTTAGCGGCCTTTGTGAAGTTCAATTCCTCCGCAGCCACAAGAAAATATTCCAGATTGAGAAAGTTAATCATAGGGGCCTCCGTTTATTCTTCTGGCTCGTCCTGTTCCAGAACCGCAGGAATGTAGGCAGCCAGTTTCTCGATGGAAGTGTTTACCACCAGTTCCTCTGGGAAGTTCAATTCCTGCAGCAGTTTGTGGGCCCGGCGGTGGTTGCCTGCGTCCTCAGCGATGTGGGCATCACTGTCTAAAACGATGGATGTTCCATAGTGCATGCACCGCTCTAATAAGTCGCGGCAGTTTTCAATAGCGTTTGGCCGTCCATCGGTGGGGTGCAGGGAAGAGTTATTTAACTCCAGAAGTACATGATGCTCTTTGGCAGCTGCAGCCAGCGTATCGTGGTCATAAGGGAAACGGCCGTCATCCGGATGTCCGATGATCTTCACATATGGATTTTTCAGGACGCCAAGGTATGCAGCAGTATTCTGCGCCACGGTGCCGCAGGTGTAGCACTGGGGATGGATACTGGCAACGGCGTAATCAAGACGTCTCAAGGTATCTTCCTTTAAATCCAAAGAACCCTGGTAATCGATAATATCCACCTCGCAGCCCATCATCAGCCGTAGCCCGAACAAATGCTTGGGAATGACTTTAAAGTTCTTAAAGTAGATTTCGTCGCAGGTTCCCTGAATTCCCCCTGGGGCGTGGTCTGTGGAACCGAAGACTTTCATGCCGTGATCGGCGGCCGCCCGCGCCATTTCATATAAGGTATTGTAAGCGTGGCCGCTGACGATCGTGTGTGTATGCAGATCCATAATATCGTTCATATTGCATTTAACCTCATAAAAATAATATTTTCTTAAACTATAGCACACTTTTTTTCGGAAAAACAGTAGGTGAATTGGTGAAAATGTGGTAAACTAAAAGACAGTGATGGGAAAATGATTTCCTATTAAGAAAATGTATCAGGAGGCTGGATTATGAGCGAAGAAATGAAGAATGAGAAGGTTCAGGAGACCATGGAGGATTTTGCCGCAGAGTTAGAGGCATCCTATAAAGAGTACGATGAGAGACGCAATCAGGCTTACGTGGCAGATGAGACCCCGGACGCAGAGAAATGGCAGGAAGTAAAGCAGCTTCAGGCTGACCATGCGGTTGTCAACGTAAAGATCAAAGAGATCGTAAAAGGCGGCGCAGTTGCTTATTTAGATGAACTGAGAGCATTTATCCCGGCTTCCCAGTTATCCTTAGAGTATGTGGAGAAATTAGAGGATTGGGTTGGCAAGCACATCGAGGCTTACATCATCACCGCAGATCCAGAAAACAAGAAACTGGTTCTGTCTGCCAAGGAGTTATTAAAAGAGCGCAGAGATGCAGAAGTGAAAGAAAAGATGGGCGCGTTCAAAGCTGGCCAGGTAGTAGAAGGTACCGTTGAGAGCCTGAAAGACTACGGCGCATTCGTAGAACTGACAGACGGCGTGACCGGACTGCTTCACATTTCCCAGATCAGCAACCAGAGAATCAAACATCCTGGCGTTGTGCTGAAAGAGGGCCAGAAGGTAAAAGTAAAAGTATTATCCGTTGCAGACGGCAAAATCAGCTTAAGCATGAAAGCGTTAGAGGCTGACGAGCAGGAGGAGCCGGTTGATTTCCATTATGAGAGTACCGGAGAGGCTGCTACAGGTCTTGGCGATCTGTTAAAGAAATTGAAATTATAATTGATACAAGGAGGGATAGTGAATGGATCATATCCCCAAAAACTATGATCAGATTGATCAGTGGAAATCGCTGATGTTTTTATACAGCTCAGCACTGAAGGAGATCAATGTAAAAATTGAGATCTTGAATAATGAATTTATCCAGATTTATAACTATAACCCCATTGAACATGTGAAATCCCGTCTGAAGACACCGGAGAGCATCGTCAAGAAGCTGAAACGCATGGGTGCGGAGGTCAATGTGGTCAATATGACTGAGAAGATCAGTGATATTGCAGGCATCCGTATCATTTGTTCCTTTACATCGGACATTTACCAGATTGCGGATATGATCTCTAGACAGCGTGACGTGACGGTTCTTTATATTAAGGATTATATTAAGAACCCGAAACCCAACGGCTACAAAAGTTACCACATGGTTGTGACCATTCCGGTGTATCTGACGGATGGGCCGGTGGAGACCAAGGTGGAGATTCAGATCCGTACAGTAGCCATGGATTTCTGGGCAAGCCTGGAACATAAGATTTATTACAAATCCGAGTTTGAGGCACCGGACTATCTGCAGCAGGAGCTGAAAGCCTGTGCGGACGTGGTGGATATGCTGGACGCTAAGATGTTTTCCTTAAACCAGGCGATCCTGGAATGGAACCAGCGGGACGGAAATCGTGGGGAAAAAGAACCGGAAGAAACAGAAACTAACTAGAAAAGAGATGTACCGATATGAAAAAGCAGATCAAAGAGATCTATCAGATGATCCGCGGCAATTTAAGAAATCTGATTCTGTTTGAAGTCTTTTTCCGGTTTATCACAGGAATGGTGTTGGCGCAGCTGGGAACCAGAGGATTAAAGTTCTGTCTGGACCGGGCCGGATATAGTTATCTGACTCTGGCCAACGGATGGAAATTCTTCCTGCATCCATGGACGATCCTGTTTGTCCTTGTGATGCTGGTTCTGGTGCTGCTGCTGAATATGACAGAGATAGGCGGCCTGATCACGGTGTTTTCAGGAGCCGCCTACTCCTGGCGTCCGGCATTGTGGGAGATTTTTTACGGTGCCTTTGTGAAGGTAAAAGACGAACTGACCCATAAGAATTACCGTTTGTTTGGTATGGGACTGATCAGCAGCCTGATGCTGAATCTCTTCTATCTTTACCGGATGTTCAGCCGTATTAAACCAGTCAATTTTGTCATGAAAGAACTGTTTGACCAGCCACTTGCAGTTTCTGTTCTGATGCTGGTCTTTCTTTTATTTCTGGTACTTTTATTTCCAGCAGTATTTGTATTTCATGGATGCATGATTGGACAGAAGTCTTACTGGGACAGCCGCTTCGAGAGTATGGAACTGTTGAAAGGCCGGTGGGCGAAGACCATTGGAATGGCGGCGGTGATCCAGGCAGTGCTGGGACTTCTTTTTTTTGCGGTCTATTGCCTGTGCGTGCTGTTCATGGCGGTGATTACCGTTCTGTTTGTCAAAGAAAGTCTGGGACTGGCGTTTTTGATGGAAACTACAGATCGGGCGGAATGGTTTCTGATGGTTGCAGCGTCGGTATTTGCCACCATGGTTTACTGGGCTTTTGTGACGGTGGAATATTACCGGAATACGGGACGGCAGAAGGGAATTGCCGGAGGCTGGGAATTTGTGACGACAGGAAAAAGTTACCGCTTTTCCAAGCGGACGGGAATGGGACTGCTGGCGGTGTTTCTGGCCATGTCTGCATTTTTCCTGTTTGACGCGGCTTACAACGGCAATTTCATTACCAAATCCATGGCAGTTCAGACCGGTATCACGGCCCATCGGGGCAGTTCCGTAAGCGCTCCAGAAAATACCATGGCGGCGCTGGAAAAAGCAGTGGAAGAAATGGCGGACCGGGCGGAGATTGACGTGCAGGAGACTGCGGACGGTCAGATTGTCCTCTGCCACGATACGAACTTGAAACGAGTGGCAGGTGTGAATAAGAAGGTATCCGATCTGACCCTGGAACAGATCAAGAAACTGGATGTGGGAAGCTGGTTCTCCAGCCAATATCAGGGAGAACAGATTCCGACTCTGGAGGAGGTCATGGAGTATGCCAAAGGTAAAATTGATCTGAATATCGAGATCAAAAACCTGGGAAATGCCAGTGATCTTCCGGAGAAGGTCATGGAACTGATCGGCCAGCACGAGATGCAGGAACAGTGCATCATCACCTCCACCAATCGGCTTTACCTGAAACGGGTGAAAGCTGTGGATCCGGAGATCCGTACCGGCTATATCATTTCCGCCGCTTATGGCAATTTTTATTCCGATGATTTTATTGACCTGATCAGCATCCGCTCCAGTTTTGTGACAGAAAGGCTGATGGAGTCGGCCCACGAAGCCGGAAAAGCGGTCCATGCCTGGACGGTAAATGGAAAAGTAGAGATGGAACGGTTGAAACAACTGGGAGTTGATGATATGATAACAGATAGGCCGGTTCTGGCAAGAGAGATTCTGTATGGAGAGGAAGCAAAGGCAAATCTTCTGGAATATCTACGATTAATCCTGAACTGACCGAGGGAGAGAAAGAAATGAAAGTAGTACTTCAGAGAGTAACCCACGCGCAGGTAACAGTAGAGGAGCAGGTGGTTGGCAAGATCGGCCATGGCTTTTTGCTGCTTTTGGGCGTGGAGGACGCGGATACGGTGGAGACAGCGGACCACATGGTGGAAAAAATCTGCAAGCTGCGGATTTTTCAGGATGAGAATGGCAAGACCAACCTTTCACTGGCAGATGTTGGGGGAGAACTTCTGGTAGTCAGCCAGTTTACCCTGTATGCAGACTGCAAAAAGGGCAACCGCCCAAGCTTTGTAAAGGCTGGCAAACCCGATCACGCCAATGCCCTCTACGAGCATTTTGTGGAAGAAAGCCGCAAATACGTTCCGAAGGTAGAGCATGGCATCTTCGGCGCGGACATGCAGGTGGAACTGGGCAACGAGGGACCGTTTACATTGGTCTTAACGAATGAAGAATTAGGTTTCTAAGTTTACGCATTAGAATAGAGAAAGGAAGAATACATATGACAGGCAAAGAACTTCAGGATGAATTAACATGGAAGTTTCCGCATATTGGCAAGGAAGCTCCAGATCAGATGGAAGAAGCCATGAGCTTCTGCGAAAACTATAAGGCATTTCTGGATGAGGGCAAGACTGAGCGGGAGTGTGTAAAGAAAGCCGTAGAGCTGTTAAAGGCAGCAGGCTACACCGAGTTTGATACCCAGGGAAGCTACAAAACAGGTGATAAGGTATATTATGTAAACCGAAAGAAAGCCATCATTGCCACTACCTTTGGTGAGAAGTCCGTAAAAGAAGGCATCCGCATGAACGGTGCCCACATCGATTCCCCAAGACTGGACTTAAAGCCAAGCCCGGTTTACGAGAAAGATGATATGGCTCTGTTTAAGACTCATTATTACGGCGGTATCCGCAAATACCAGTGGGCAACCATCCCGTTAGCCATGCACGGTGTAATCATCAAGAAAAATGGCGAGATCGTAGAGCTGAACCTGGGCGAGAATCCAGGTGATCCAGTATTCTGTATCACCGATCTGCTTCCACATCTGGCAGCTGACCAGAACGAGCGGAAATTAAAAGACGGAATCAAGGGCGAAGAGTTAAACATCGTCATCGGTTCCATCCCATACACCGATGATGAAGTGAAAGAGCCAGTAAAACTGATGGCTTTGAAGTTAATGAATGAGCGTTACGGCATCACAGAGAAAGATTTTCTTCGGGCAGAAGTAGAGTTTGTACCGGCTCATAAGGCAAGAGACGTGGGCTTTGACCGCAGCATGGTCGGCGCTTACGGACAGGACGATAAGATCTGCGCTTACACTGCACTGATGGCAGAGATCGATACCAAGAACCCGGTTTACACCACCATGACCATTCTGACAGACAAAGAGGAGATCGGTTCCGAGGGCAATACAGGACTGAATTCCAATTATGTAGGCGATTACATCACCTATCTGGCAGAATTAGAGGGTGTGAATCCAAAAGAGGTATTCCGCAACACCATCTGCTTATCTTCTGATGTGAATGCGGCTTACGATCCAACCTTCGCTTCCGTATACGATCCGATGAACTCCTGCTACGTGAACAAGGGCTGTGTTCTGACCAAGTACACTGGCGCAAGAGGCAAATCTGGTTCCAATGACGCCAGCGCAGAGCTGATGGCAAAAGTCATCGGTATCATGGAAAAAGAGGGCGTATACTGGCAGATCGGCGAGTTGGGCGCTGTTGACGTAGGCGGCGGCGGAACCATTGCCAAATTCGTGGCTTCCATGAATATTGACGTGGTAGATTTAGGCGTTCCGATTCTGTCCATGCACGCACCATTTGAGCTGGCATCTAAGCTGGATGTGCTGAACACCTACCGGGCATTCAAGGCATTTTATAAAAATTAATTTAAGTAGAAAGAGACAAAAATCATGAGAAAATATGTAAAATTAGGCATCTGCGGTCTGATGGCTGCAATGGTAGTCACTGGCTGTTCCAAGAAAGACACAACAGAGACTACTGATCCAGTAGCTGCAGCAACCATAGAGGCAGAGACTTCTGAAGGAGCAGCGGAGGACAGTGTGACCTTGGGAGAGTACAAGGGAGTTACTTATACACCAGCGTCTACAGAAGTAACCGACGAGCAGGTGGACAACCAGGTTCAGAAGTTGGCAGATTCCAACATGGTAGAGGTTGACCGTCCGGCAGAGGAAGGTGATACTGTGAACATCGACTATGTAGGAAAGAAAGACGGCGTTGCTTTTGACGGCGGTACCGCTTCCGGATATGACTTAAAACTGGGTTCTAACACTTTCATCGACGGTTTTGAAGATGGACTGATCGGTGCGGAAAAAGGACAGAAACTGGATCTGGATCTGACTTTCCCAGAGGGTTATCCAAGTGAAGATCTGGCTGGACAGGCAGTGGTATTTGAGGTAACAGTCAATGCAGTAAAAACTCCAAGCGAGTTAAATGATGATCTGGTTATGGCAAACACCGACTACAAGACCCTGGAAGAGTACCGGGAAGCTACCAGAAATGATCTGGAGCAGCAGGCGGCAGACAATGCGGAGTACAAGAAACAGACGGATGTATTCCAGACGATTATGCAGAATAGTGAGGTGGTTGCTTCTGAAGCTTCCATTCAGGCTGCCTATGATGAGGCAATGACTTATTATGAGACTATGGCAACCAATTCCGGAATGGAGCTGGAAACTTTAGTTGGCTACTATGGCATGGACTTGGATACCTTCAAGGCACAGGTGAGAACCCAGGCTGAGGAAAACGCAAAACAGCAGCTGGTGATCAATGCCATTGCAGATAAAGAAGGCATCAAAGTAACTGACGAAGAACTGGAGAGTATGGCAGAGGAGTACGGCTTCGAGAGCGTGGACAAGATGAAAGAATCCGCTGGTGAAAATGTAGTAAACGAGAGCCTGCTGACCAATCTGGTTCTAAAATTCGTTTCTGATAATGCAGTAGCAGAATAAAAATAAAATTAAATATTGACAGGAACCCTGTTACCCAATAAAATCAGAAGAAAATCACAGTTGCCCGGCACGTCCGGGCAATGATGGAAAACAATCTAATTATATGCAGGAGGAGTCGTTATGCAGCTCTTAAAAGACCGGATTCGCAAAGATGGCAAGATCAAAGGCGGAAATGTATTAAAGGTAGACAGCTTTTTAAATCATCAGATGGATATCAAACTGTTTGAAGAGATCGGAAAAGAGTTTAAGAGAAGATTTGCAGACGCAGAGGTTAACAAGATTCTGACCATTGAGGCGTCCGGCATTGGAATTGCCTGCGTGGTAGCTCAGTATTTTGATGTTCCGGTATTATTTGCCAAGAAAAATAAGACCAAAAACATCGCAGGTGACGTATATACCAGCCAGGTAGAGTCTTTTACCCATGGCCGTGTGTATGATATCATTGTTTCCAAAGAGTTTCTGGGTAAGGGCGATAAGGTCCTTCTGATCGATGATTTTCTGGCCAATGGAAAAGCATTAGAGGGACTGGCAAAGCTGGTTGAGGATTCCGGCGCTGAGTTAGTGGGCGCAGGTGTTGTCATTGAGAAAGGTTTCCAGCCAGGCGGTGATAACTTAAGAAAGCAGGGAATCCGTCTGGAGTCTCTGGCAATTGTTGACAGCATGGATGAGGAGACTGGAACCATCGTGTTCCGGGATGACAAGTAGTGAAAAGAAAAGCATTATTTTTTGATGTGGACGGAACGCTTTTAAGCGAGATTACCCATCAGGTTCCGGAGAGCGCCAAAAGAGCGCTTTCCGAGACCAGGAAAATGGGCAATCTTGTCTTTATCAATTCTGGACGGGGATATGGCTTTTTACGGGACATCGAGAGACAGGTAGAGCATGATGGCTGCTTATGCGGCTGCGGCACCTGCGTGGTGGACGGAGAAGGCCAGATCCTTTTTCAGTACCGGATTCCCCACGAGAGAGGGATTGAGATCAAGAAAGCGGTTCTTCGATATGGTTTTGACGGCCTGTTAGAGGCAACAGAAGGAAATTATTTCCGGGAAGAACGGTCCTGGATGCCGAAGGTCAATGAATTCCGCAAAGCCCAGGAAGCCACAGGATTTGTGGTGAACAAAGGTTGGAATGATGACAGTTACGAGTATGACAAGCTGTGCGTCATGGCGGATGAACACAGTGACCGTGAGGGCTTTTTTAAGTTCCTGGAGCCGGATATGCTGGTGATCGACCGGGGTGATGATTTCTACGAATGTGTACCGAAAGGCTATTCTAAGGCAACGGCCATTGAATGGGCGCTAAAGCATTATGGCATTGATTTGGAGGATGCTTACGTGTTTGGCGACAGCAGCAACGACCTGTCCATGTTTGAGTATGCGAAAAATGCCGTTCTCATGGGCAAACACGACGCGGTGCTGGAACCTTATGCGACGTTTATCACCAAAACTGTGGAAGAAGACGGAATTGAATATGCAATGAAAGAGCTGGGGCTTATCCCGTAGCAGATGCTATGTGGTAAGTTCCAGCTCTTTTAAAATAGTGCAGACATTATGACGGGCATTTTCCAGATGGAGAGTCACCAGTTGAGAACTTAATGGTTCCTGGACATAAGAAAGTAGTATTGGGTATCCGTCCGGAGTTCTTAAAACAGACCGA
>CAKRWX010000038.1 GCA_934418055.1 uncultured Lachnospiraceae bacterium | reverse complement strand
GCTCTGGCCCGATCGTCATCGGACAGGCTGCGGAATTTGACTATGCGGGAACCCAGGCGTGCCGTTCCCTGAAAGAAGAAGGAATCGAGGTTGTCCTGTTAAACTCAAACCCGGCAACCATTATGACCGATAAGGACATCGCGGATCATGTCTACATTGAGCCGCTGACCCTGGAAGTAGTGGAGCAGCTGATCTTAAAAGAGAAGCCGGATAGTGTGCTGCCGACCCTGGGCGGCCAGGCGGGACTGAATCTGGCTATGGAGCTGGAAGAGGCCGGATTTTTAAAGGAGCACAATGTCCGTCTGATCGGAACCACGGCCCAGACCATCAAAAAGGCAGAGGATCGTCTGGAGTTTAAAGAGACCATGGAGAAGATCGGTGAGCCGGTGGCACCTTCCAAGGTAGTAGAGACGGTGGAGGATGGTATTGAATTTACCAACAGCATCGGTTATCCGGTGGTTCTGCGTCCGGCTTACACCTTAGGCGGCAGCGGCGGCGGAATCGCCCATGACCAGGAAGAACTGGTGGAGATCTTATCCAACGGTCTTCGTCTGTCCCGTGTGGGTCAGGTACTGGTGGAGCGGTGCATCGCAGGCTGGAAAGAGATCGAGTACGAGGTAATGCGTGATGGCGCTGGAAATGTGATCACCGTCTGCAACATGGAAAATATCGATCCGGTTGGTGTTCATACCGGTGACAGTATCGTTGTGGCGCCATCCCAGACCTTAGGGGACAAGGAGTACCAGATGCTGCGTACTTCTGCATTAAATATCATCACGGAGCTTGGCATCACTGGAGGCTGCAATGTGCAGTACGCCCTGCATCCGATGACCTTTGAGTACTGTGTTATCGAGGTAAACCCGCGTGTAAGCCGTTCTTCCGCACTGGCTTCCAAGGCTACTGGCTATCCAATCGCTAAGGTAGCGGCAAAGATCGCTTTAGGATATACACTGGATGAGATTAAAAATGCAGTAACGAAGAAGACATATGCAAGCTTCGAGCCAATGCTGGACTACTGCGTTGTTAAAATGCCGAGACTGCCATTTGATAAATTTATCAGCGCTGAGAGAAAATTAGGAACCCAGATGAAGGCAACCGGTGAGGTCATGAGCATCTGCACCAATTTCGAAGGTGGTCTGATGAAGGCCATCCGTTCCCTGGAGCAGCATGTAGACTGCCTGCTTTCCTACGATTTCTCCGAACTGGATGAGGAAGCACTGACAAACCAGTTAAAGGTAGTAGACGACCGCCGGATCTGGGTGATCGCCGAGGCTCTGCGCCGTGGATTCAGCTATGAGAAGATCCATGAGATCACGAAAATTGATAACTGGTTTATTGACAAGCTGGCTATTATTGTAGAGATGGAAGAAGCACTGAAAAACGGTCCGCTGACCCCGGAATTATTAAAAGAAGCAAAACGGATCGAATTCCCGGATAATGTGATCGCCAGACTGACTGGCAAGAGCCAGGAAGAGATCAAGGCCATGAGAAAAGCCAATGGTATCGTGGCAGCTTATAAGATGGTAGATACCTGTGCGGCAGAATTCGCAGCAGAGACTCCATATTATTACTCCTGCTTCGGCAGCCAGAATGAGGTGGCAGAGACCAGCGGGAAGAAGAAGGTACTGGTGCTTGGTTCTGGTCCGATCCGTATTGGACAGGGTATTGAGTTCGATTTCTGTTCCGTACACAGCACATGGGCATTTTCCAAAGAAGGCTACGAGACGATCATCGTTAATAATAACCCGGAGACGGTCAGCACCGACTTCGATATTGCCGATAAGCTGTATTTTGAGCCTTTGACTGCAGAGGATGTGGAGTCAATTGTGGATATCGAGAAACCAGATGGCGCAGTAGTGCAGTTCGGTGGACAGACAGCGATCAAATTGACAGAAGCCCTGATGAAGATGGGTGTTCCGATCCTTGGTACAGCAGCGGAAGATGTGGATGCAGCAGAAGATCGTGAATTATTTGACAAGATTCTGGAAAAATGCCAGATTCCAAGACCGGCAGGCCACACGGTATTTACTGCGGAAGAGGCAAAGCAGGCAGCAGCAGAGCTGGGCTATCCGGTTCTGGTAAGACCGTCCTACGTTCTTGGCGGACAGGGTATGCAGATCTGCATCAATGACCACGATGTAGATGAGTTTATCGGAATTATTAACCAGATCGCACAGGATCATCCGATTCTGGTCGATAAATATATTGTAGGAAAAGAGATCGAGGTAGATGCAGTCTGCGACGGCACCGATATCCTGATTCCTGGTATCATGGAACATATCGAGCGTACCGGTATTCATTCCGGTGACAGTATCTCCGTCTATCCGGCGCCAAGTATTACTCCGTCCATCGAGGCGAAATTAGTTGACTACACGGAGAAACTGGCGAGAGCCCTTCATGTGAAAGGCATGATCAATATCCAGTTTATCGTGTCAGGCGAGGAGGTTTACATCATCGAGGTAAACCCACGTTCCTCCAGAACAGTGCCATACATCAGCAAAGTAACCGGAATCCCGATCGTTCCGCTGGCTACTCAGGTGATCTGCGGTCACACCATCCGGGAACTGGGATACACACCGGGCTTGCAGAAGAAGGCAGACTATATCGCTATTAAGATGCCGGTATTCTCCTTCGAGAAGATCCGCGGAGCTGATATCAGCCTTGGACCGGAGATGAAGTCCACCGGTGAATGTCTGGGTATTGCCAAGACCTTTAATGAGGCTCTTTACAAAGCCTTTGAGGGAGCAGGAATCAAGCTGCCAAAACACAAAAACATGATCATTACGGTCCGTGACGAGGATAAGGAAGATATGGTGGATATCGCCAGAAGATTCCAGAATGTGGGCTACCGCATTTTCGCCACGAAAGGCACTGCGAAAGTCTTAAATGATAATGGAGTGAAGGCATTAGAGGTTCACAAGATCGAGCAGGAGTCTCCAAACCTGTTAGATTTGATCCTGGGACACGAGATCGACCTGGTTATTGATATTCCACAGCAGGGCGCAGAGAGAAGCCATGATGGGTTTGTCATCCGTCGAAATGCCATCGAGACAGGGGTGAATGTGCTGACGGCATTGGATACCGCTGCAGCACTGGCAACCAGTCTGGAGAACCGGGCGAAAGAGTTGACTTTGATTGATATTGCGACTGTACAGTAATAAGAATAAATGAAAGGGTTGTCACCGTGTGAATGAACTGTTTCCAGTCAAGTAGACAATAAGAAACAAGACTTTTCTGCCAGTAGAGATTATCTGCTGGCAGTTTTTTCTATATCGCGTGATAAAAACGAAAAATTTATGTTAGAATATTTAATGAGTTGTTATAAAATAAGAACATAAAAGGAATATAAAGTGTATTCGGGGGAAATACTATGAATGATATGATAAGAATAGACGACGAATATATCAAGTGGTTAAAAATAGTTAGAGATAGGTTTAAAAGGACACAGATAAAAGCGGCAATTAGAGTAAATGATGAAATGCTTAGATTTTATTGGTCGCTAGGTAAAGATATTGTCGAGATGCAGGCTGAAAGCAAATGGGGAAGTGCATTTTTTGATACTTTAAGTGAAGATTTAAAGAAAATGTTTCCAGGGGCAAAAGGCTTCTCTACAACTAATCTTAGATACATGAAGAGATATTATGATATGTTTGGAGAAATTCTGCCCCAATTTGAGGCAGAATTATCAGACGTTACAAATTTGCCTCAAGTTGGGGCAGAAATATATGAGATCCCTTGGGGACATATAAAAGTTATTGTAGATAAGTGTAAAGGAAAACCAGAAAAGGCTCTGTTTTTTGTGAATGAAGTAATAAAAAACAATTGGTCCAGAGCTGTATTATTGAATTTTCTTGATACAAACCTGTATGAACGTCAAGGAAAGGCAATTAGTAATTTTAAAATGACCTTACCTACATATACTGGCGATTTGGCTCAGGAGATAACAAAGGATCCTTACAATTTTGATTTTGTTGCTGTTAACCGTGACTATAATGAGCGTGAATTGAAAGATGCATTAACAGAGAAAGTAATGAAGCTTCTAATAGAAATGGGAAAAGGTTTTGCTTTTGTGGGACGAGAATATCCATTACCAATTGAGGGAACAGAAGAATATATTGATTTGTTGTTCTATCATTTGAATCTGCATTGTTATGTAGTTGTTGAAGTTAAAGTAAAAGAGTTTCAATCAAGAGATATTGGGCAAATCGGGACATATATAAATATTGTGGATGACATTGTCAGAACAGATGTGGATGGAAAGACAATAGGATTAATTATTTGTAAAGAAAAAAATAATGTGTTGGCAAAATATGCAGTTAATAGTTCTAATGAACCAATAGCAATTTCTGCATATGAGTTGTCGAATTTTTTACCGGATAATCTTGTACCGCTGTTGCCCACCACAGAAGAATTGGAATCAAGATTGGCATTGGAGGAAACTCTTGAAAATAATTAAACAGACGGGAGCTGTCGCCTGGCAGATATGATTGTCAGTGCGGCAGCTCCCCATTTACATTTTTACTGGATCACAGTACCAGCCTTCTTCGCCATACTGTCCTGTGCCTTTTCCAGAGAAGTAATAACAGCCTTTCTATGATTTCCATGGGTGACGAAATCTAAGGCAGCCTCAATCTTAGGAAGCATGGTTGCAGCCTCAAACTGTCCCTCTGCCATCAATTTTTCTGCTTCCTGCACACTTAAAGTCTCCAGGGCCTTCTGGTCCTCTTTTCCATAGTTCACATATACATTCGGCACATCGGTTAAGATCAGAAGGACATCTGCGTCCACTTCCTTTGCCAGAAGTCCAGCCGCGAGATCTTTCTCGATCACCGCACTGGCGCCTTTCAACCGGTATCCCTGCTCCATCACCGGGATTCCGCCGCCGCCACAGGCGATCACGATCTGATCTGCATCTAAAACAGCCTTGATCACATCCCCTTCCACGATGGAAACTGGCTTCGGGGAAGCCACAACCCTGCGGTAGCCCTTTCCAGGAACCTCTTCCACAAAATTACCCTTGTCTTCTTCAGCCTTTGCATCCTCTGCACTCATGTAACGTCCGATAGCTTTGGCCGGTGTATAGAACGCCTCATCGTAAGGATTCACCATCACCTGGGTCAGAATGGAGGCCACTGGCTTGTAGATGCCTCTGCGGATCAGTTCGGTGCGAATCGCATTCTGAAGGTCATAGCCGATGTAGCCCTGGCTCATGGCAGAGCAGACGGACATAGGAGCGGAAGTGTAGCCTTCATGCTGTTTGCCAAATTCGTTCATTGCTGTGTGGATCATGCCTAACTGAGGTGCGTTGCTGTGGACAACGGCTACCTGCCAGCCGTCCTGGATAAAATCAGCGATCATTTTGGATGTTTTTGCAGCTGCTTCTTTCTGCTCCGGAAGATTGGTTCCAAGAGCATTATGGCCTAATGCCATGACGATACGCTTTTTTGCCATATTCGGTTCCTCACTTGTCTGAAATTTTGTGGTGTTACAGTCCATGCGCGGCACGAGCTTTGTGGTAACGATTGGTGCTTGCATAGTTAGGAATATTATAGAATTTTTATAAAAAAAATGCAATAATAGAGGAAAGGAAAATGTATTGTTTGGAAAGGAAGAAATGATGGGAAAGAGCAGGTGGAGAGGAATCTGGGAAATGTTTGCGGCCCTGGTGTTTTATGATCTGGTCACGACTGTGGTGATGATGGTATGGACAGACGGGGCGGCGTTAGCGGTGCAGGGGATGTCGGCGCTGGTGACAGGGGCGGTTCTCAGCTTCCTTTATATAAGAAGGAAAGAAAATGGAGTCCGAGCGATGAACCGTAAAGGACAGATGAACCATCAGCAGGAGTGGTTGAGCGGGTGGACGGAGCAGGCGGATCATCAGGCAGAACAGGAATCTGAGTGTATTGGCATATGTTGGAGGCAGGCAAATTTGCGGACGATTTGGCAGCTGTTGTCATTGGTGGCGTTAGGAATTTCCTTAAGTTTATCCATCAACGGCCTGATCGACCTGACGAACCTAAAATCCATATTCCCCGGCTACCGCCAGACCGCCCAGGCAATTGCCGCGCCCCCGCTCGGCCTCCAGATTTTAACAGCAGGAGTGGTAATTCCCTGGACAGAAGAGCTGATCTTCCGCGGCTTCGGCTTTACCGAACTCCGGCGTTCCCATTCCTTCTGGACCGCCGCCGGAATTTCCGCCTTCGCCTTTGGCCTCTACCATGGAAGCGTGGTGCAGGGACTCTACGCAGCGGTGATCGGCCTGTTTTTAGCATGGATCATGGAAAAGAAAAACCGCCTTACAGCCCCATGGCTGGTACACGTATCTGCAAATTTAACTTCCGTTCTGGGCGGAAATGTGGTAAAGTTAAATGAGTGGACTGTTGGCGTCAGCATCCTATTTCTGGCAATCCTGGTATGTGCCATGGAAAAGAGCAGCCGTCTGGCAGATACACATGATTAGAAAATTAGAAAAACGAACGCAAGGAGGCATTGTAAAAAGTGAAATTATTATCCGTAGCAATCCCCTGTTATAATTCAGAAGCCTATATGAGACACTGCATCGACACCCTGTTAACCGGCGGCGATGAAGTGGAGATCCTGATTGTGGACGATGGTTCCACCAAGGACCGTACCCCTGAGATTGCCGATGAATATGAAAAAAATTATCCGGGCATCTGCAGGGCTATCCATCAGGAGAATGGCGGACATGGCGAGGCAGTCAACGCAGGACTCCGGAATGCCCAGGGCATTTATTATAAGGTCGTAGACAGTGACGACTGGGTGGACGAGAACGCTTATAAAGAAGTGCTTGCCACACTGAGACGGTTTGTCTATGGTAACCAGACTCTGGATATGCTGATCTGCAATTTCGTTTACGAGAAGCAGGGAGCGAAGCATAAAAAGGTGATGAATTACCATACAGCACTGCCAAAAGACCAGATCTTTACCTGGAAAGATGTGAAGGTATTTATGCTGGGACAGTACATTCTCATGCATTCGGTCATTTACCGGACCGAGCTTCTTCGCCAGTGTAACTTCGAACTGCCGAAACACACCTTCTATGTAGATAATATTTTCGTGTTCCAGCCGCTTCCATATGTGAAGACCATGTATTACCTGGATGTGAACTTCTACCGGTATTTCATCGGACGTACGGATCAGTCTGTCAATGAGACCGTGATGATCGGCCGTATCGACCAGCAGATCCGGGTAACGAAGCTAATGCTGGATTACTATGAGAATTCCAAGATCACAAGCCACAAGCTGCGTCACTACATGGTGCGGTACTTAGAGATCATGATGGTCATCTGTTCCATTCTTGCCATTAAGTCCGGAACCGATGAAAATATGGCCAAGAAGAAGGAACTGTGGGAATCTGTGAAGAAGAAAGACATTTTCCTGTATATGCGCTTGCGTTACGGTTTCCTGGGCCAGAGCATGAACCTTCCTGGAAAGGGCGGACGTCAGGTGTCCATCGCCGGATATAAGATCAGCCAGAAGTTCTTTGGATTTAACTAAATATGTTGAAAATGAGCAGGAGCCACAACAAAAACGTTGTGGCTCTTTCAAGTATAATAGTGATTGCAAACAGGAAAAAACAGGCGTATATTGAACCTATCAAAAGAGTATAGGAGGCAGCAATGGGGCTGCAAAGAGAGAAATGACAGGTTCGGATGGAGCTGTTCTTTCTATTTTTTTGCGCCTAAAGCTGAAAAAATATGTCAAGAGAGTTCAAAAGTCCAGTTACAAAGAATCTGTGGGAGTACGCGGTGGTGACCGTCAGCACCCTGATCATGGTGTTTGGAAACTATTTTTTCAAGTTCCCCAATAACTTTGCGTTTGGCGGAATCACTGGTTTTTCCACCATCGTCAGCGCCGTGACGCCGCTTTCTGCGTCCCAGTTTACCTTTATCGCCAACATGGTATTGCTGGTTATGGGATTTATTTTCATTGGTAAAGGTTTCGGTATGAAGACGGTTTACTCCAGCGTGCTGATGTCTGTTGCCTTAGGAGCCATGGATAAATGGTTTCCGTTAGCGAAACCATTGACGGATCAGCCAGTCCTGGAACTGGTGTTTGCCGTATTCCTTCCAGCCATCGGTTCCGCTCTGTTATTTAACATCGGCGCGTCCAGCGGCGGAACGGACATTATTGCCATGATCTTTAAGAAATACACCAGCTTTAACATCGGAACCATGCTGTTATTGGTGGATTGTTTCTCCGTTCTGATGGCATTTGTGGTATTTGATGTGACTACTGGACTGTTTTCCACCCTTGGTCTCATCGGCAAATCTTTGATGATCGACGGTGTCATCGAGAATATTAACCTGTGTAAATGCTTCAACATCGTGTGTGACAATCCGGAACCGATCTGCGATTTCATTATTAAAGAGTTAAACCGCAGCGCGACCGTTTATCAGGCTCAGGGCGCGTTCACTCATCACCGCAAGACTGTGATCATGACCACCATGCGCCGCAGCCAGGCAGTAAAACTGAGAAACTTCATCCGTCAGGCGGAGCCAAACGCATTTATGCTGATCTCCAACTCCAGCGAGATCATTGGTAAGGGATTTTTATCGAACTAATTGTGTATCACCAGCGGAAATAGGAGGCGCTTCTTATATGAAACAGGTATTTCGGACATCGGATTTTGCGATTTGTGGAAATGGAAAGACTCTGGTAACAGAGCAGTTACAGGAACTGATTGATCGTGCTGCGGAGGTTCAGGGAATTGCATTGCTGGAAAAGGGAACGTATCTGACGGCGGCACTTTATCTGAAAAGCCACATGGAACTTCAATTTGAAGAGGGAGCAGTGCTTTTAGGAACCACAGATGAGGAACAGTATTCGGTGGTGCCCACCAGAGCGGCTGGAATTGAAATGGACTGGTATCCAGGTATTTTAAACTGCGATGGCCAGACCGATGTGATGATCAGCGGGCCTGGTATGATCGATGGCCAGGGAGAATACTGGTGGAATAAATACTGGGGCGAAGATCAGAAAGGCGGCATGCGAAAAGAGTATGACGCGAAAGGATTTCGCTGGGCCTGTGATTATGACTGTATGAGAGTCCGGAATTTGGTGGTCATGGGATCGGATCATGTGACCATCAAAGATATCACTTCTTATAGATCCGGCTTCTGGAATGTACATATCTGCTACAGCAGCCAGATCCATGTGGATGGAATCAAAATTGAAGGCTGCGGAAAGAGCAGTCCAAGCACTGATGGAATTGACATTGATTCCTGCGATCATGTGCTGGTGGAGCATTGTGAGACTTCCTGCAACGATGACAGTATCTGCATCAAGTCTGGAAGAGATGCGGACGGTTACCGGGTAGGACGGCCATGTCACCATATCACGGTGCAGAACTGTAAGATCAATGCTGGATTTGGTGTGACCATCGGAAGCGAGGTGTCCGGCGGTGTCCATGACATTACCTTAAAACAGATTCAGTACCATGGAACGGACTGCGGTTTCCGTATCAAATCTTCTCTGCCAAGAAGAGGTTATATCCGGAATGTGCTGGTGGAAGATCTTCAGATGGTCAATGTGAAGTATCCATTTCATTTCTGTCTCAATTGGAATCCGGCGTACAGCTACTGTGATCTGCCGGAGGACTACCAGGGAGATGTGCCGGAGTGCTGGAAGAAATTATTGGAAAAACTGCCGGACAGCGTTCCGCTTACCCAGGTCAGTGACATCACCATCCGGAACGTAGAGGCTAGATGTGAGGACGATTACGAAGGGATCAGCCGTGCTTTTCACATCGAAGGTTATGCTCAGATGCCGATCAGCCGGATCCAGTTTGACCATGTGAAACTGGACTGCAAGGAATTTGGCGTGATTAATTATGTGAAAGATATGGAATGGAACCAGGTGCAGGTGTCCGTGTCCGAAGCGCGGGATGCGGCAAATGATGATTATGATAACCGGTAGAAATTGAGATAAGTTTGACTACATTCCTATTCCCATCCACGCCTCAATATGCTATAATTAAAATTCGTGTTATAATCAGATAAAAACAAAGTAAAAATAGAGAGGTACAAAGGAACATGGCGGTTAATAAGAATGGTATTGTGGTAATGGGAGCGGTTTTTGTGGATATTAAGGGATTCCCGGACGATGTGTATATTCCAGATGGAAGAAATGCGGGAAAGGTAGAATATATCCATGGCGGTGTCAGCCGGAATGTGGTAGAAGACATTGCAAACATGGAGCTGCGCCCGACCTTTTTAAGTATTGTGGATGAGTCTGCGCTGGGTGATGCGGTTGTCCGCAAGCTGAATAACCATAAGGTAAATACCGAATACATGCAGTCTACGCCCAATGGCATGGGAACCTGGCTGGCAGTGTTTGATAACAACGGCGATCTGGCGGGATCGATTTCCCAGAGACCGGATCTGATGCCGCTGCTTGACGTTCTGGAGAAGAAGGGTGACGAGATCTTTGCCAATGCGGATTCTATCATCATCGAGGTGGATGTGGATAAGGAGATCGTGAAAAAGGTAGTAGAGCTGTGCGAGAAGCACCAGAAGAAGCTGTACGGTGTGGTCAGCAATATGAGTATCGCTGTGGAACGTCGAGATTTCCTTCAGAAGTTTGACTGCTTTATCTGCAACCAGTTAGAGGCCGGCATGTTCTTTGCGGATGATTTCAGTGAGACTGCCCCAAAGGAGCTGGCTGAGATCCTGGCGAAGAAGCTTCAGCTTGCTAAAATCCCATCTATGGTTGTGACCATGGGAGGCGCAGGTTCGGTCTATGCAGATATGAAGGGGAAGAAGGGCTTCTGCCCGGCGAAAAAGGTACAGGTAAAGGACACCACAGGAGCGGGTGATGCTTTCTGCGCAGGTGTTTCCAGTGGCCTGACCTATGGCAAGACTTTGGCGGAATCAGTAGAAATCGGAACCAGACTGGCAGCATCCGTGATCACCTCTTCCGAGAATGTGTGCCCGCGTTTTCTTCCAGGAGAGCTTGGAATCGAGGCATAAAACGTGTTAGTTAGAAAAATTGTAAATTTCGCGAAAAAAGAGACAGTTCTTTTTGCAGCGGTGCTATTGGCATTCGGTTCCATGGTCTGTGTTCCACCGGATATGCAGTATCTTTCTTATATTGATTATCGGGTTCTGGCATTGCTGTTTTGTCTGATGACGGTTATGGAAGGCTTTAAAAGCACAGGATTTTTTGCAGCAGTGGCGGGAAAACTGCTTGAAAAGGTAAAAACCTTTCGCCAATTATATCTGGTGCTGGTGTTTTTATGCTTTTTTACTTCCATGTGGATCACCAATGATGTGGCACTTTTGACCTTTGTCCCATTTACGGTTCTGGTTCTGCGGATGACTGGCCTGGAGCAGGAAATGATTCCTGTGATCGTGTTACAGACCATTGCGGCAAATCTTGGAAGTATGACCACTCCGGTGGGAAATCCCCAGAACTTGTATCTGTATTCCATTTCTGGTATGGGAATTGGAACGTTTTTGCAGATCATGGGACCATTGACCTTGATTTCTGCCGGTTTGATCTTTTTAATCTGCCTGAGCCATAAGGATTTTCCAATCCGGCAGGGGATGCTGGGAAAAGAGATCGTTGGAGTTCAGAAAGCTGGAGAAAACCAGGTGTTAGCAGTATTATTTTTCATAAGCCTGCTGTCCGTGTTCCGTATCCTGTCATGGCAGCTCCTGCTGCTGATTGTTCTGGCATCCTGTATTGGGATCAAAGGTTTCTGTAAAGAAAAATATCTGCCATTAGAGGCAGACTTTGGTCTGCTTCTGACTTTTGTGGCGTTTTTTATATTTATCGGCAATATGGGCCGGATCTGTGTGGTAAGAGAAGTGCTGAGCCAGGTTCTAAATGGAAGAGAGCTTCTGATCTCATTCTTATGCAGCCAGATGATCAGCAATGTCCCGGCGGCGATCCTGTTATCTGGTTTTACAGAAGAGTACCGGGGTCTGCTGCAGGGGGTCAACATCGGTGGTCTTGGAACCCTGATTGCTTCTCTGGCAAGTCTGATTTCCTATAAGTTTTTTGCTGCAGAGTCAGAGCAGACTCCGGCAGCGGGAACCAGGGGAAAATACATGCTTACCTTTACCATCTGGAACGTGGGGCTGGCGCTGGTCCTTTTAGCGGCTGCGTTTTTGCTGGATGGTCTGACATAAGAAACTGTTGGGATAGAATCGAAATATACACAAAAAAGTCCGCAAATAATTCAAATATTTGTGGACTTTTTTCTTGCTCTATTTGAAATAAGTGTTATAATACACTTGTAACAAGAAAACAAGTTGTAGTAACTAGAGAAACTTAACAGACCTCGAAAAAATAAAAGGCCGCTAAGCAATCAGTTTGATGGAGGAAAAGTTAAATGACTACTTTAAAAGCTGAAAAAAGAGACATGAGCACAAAGGCAAAAAAGCTTAGACGGGAAGGATATGTAACCGGTAATGTATTCGGCAGAGAGATCGAAGGCTCCATTCCGGTGAAGATGGGTAAGAGAGACGTAGAACGTTTTATGAAGACCTGCACCAAAGGCAGCCAGGTCATGCTGGATCTGGAAGGTCAGATGATGGACGTCCTGGTAAAGGAAATTGATTTTGATTCCATGAAGAATCAGGTAGATGAGATTGATTTCCAGGCTCTGGTAAGTGGTGAGAAGGTACATTCTGTAGCAGAAGTAATCTTATTGAACCATGAGAAGAGGACCGAAGGCGTTGTAGAGCAGATGCTTCAGGAGATTTCCTATAAGGCAGTTCCAGCTGCATTGGTTGAGAAGGTGGAGATCGATGTATCTGATCTGAAGGTCGGTGATTCCATCAAAGTAAAAGATCTGCCGATCGCAGCAGACAAAGATATTGATCTGATCACGGATCCAGAAACAACGGTTGTTGTTGTTGCTGAGCCTAGAAACAAAGCAATTCCTGAGCCTGAGGAGACAGAAGAGGCTGACGCTGCAAAGAAGGAAGCTCCTAAGAAAGAAGAAGAGAAGTAGTTCGGAGTATCCAGAAAACGTGGCAGCAGATATAGATCATAGAACACCCGGATGGTGGTTGCTGATATGTGACACCTATCCGGGTGTTTTTATGTGTCATAGGAAACTTCGCCCTATGACACAAAAAACGCTCCGCTAAGGATCGCACTGCGGCGGAGTGGAAGAATGTCGCTAAAGCGACCCGCCGCAGGCGGAGAATCCTGCAAGCAGGATTCTTTTTTGCTTTACAGTGTGACTTGTGTATATAATTGTTTTGGTATTACCTCATTTTTCAATATCTCTACGGTCTCA